>DATKNM010000227.1:0-3871 GCA_035541335.1 Binatia bacterium | reverse complement strand
GCGATCTTCAGCGCCGCCTGGGCGGTGCGCTTGCCGTTCCGGGTCTGCAGCATGTAGAGCTTGCCCTGCTGCACCGTGAACTCGATGTCCTGCATGTCGCGATAGTGCTTCTCGAGCTCGTGGCGCACGCGATCGAGCCTCCGGAAGACTTCCGGCATCACCTCTTCCATGGCCGGCAGCGTCGATTTGTTGGCCTGCTTTCCGGCGATGGTCAGGTGCTGCGGCGTACGGATGCCGGCGACCACGTCTTCGCCCTGGGCGTTCACCAGATATTCGCCGTAAAACTCCTTGGCGCCGGTCGAGGGATTGCGGGTGAAGGCGACGCCGGTCGCGCAGTCGTCGCCCATATTGCCGAACACCATGGCCTGGACGTTGACCGCGGTGCCCCATTCCTCTGGAATGTTGTTGAGCTTGCGGTAGGTCTTCGCCCGCGGGATGTCCCAGGAGCCGAACACCGCGCCGATGGCGCCCCAGAGCTGCTCGTGGGGATCCTGCGGGAACGGCTTGCCCAGCTCGTCCTCGATCCGCTGCTTGTAGTCAACGATCACCTTCTGCCAGTCCTCGGCGGTCAGCTCGGTGTCGAGCTCGATGCCGCGGTCCTGCTTGTGAAGCTCCAGCGCCTCCTCGAAGTTGTGATGCTCCACGCCGAGCACCACGTTGCCGTACATCTGGATGAAGCGGCGGTAGGAATCAAAGGCGAAGCGCCGGTCGCCCGACTTCTTCGCCAGCCCCTCGGAGGTCTCGTCGTTGAGGCCGAGATTGAGCACGGTGTCCATCATGCCCGGCATCGACACCCGGGCGCCGGAGCGTACCGACACCAACAGCGGATTCTCGGCATCGCCGAAGCGCAAGCCCACGGACTTCTCGATATGCGCGATGCCGGCCTTGACCTCGGCCGCCAGCTCCTTCGGGTACTGCCGCTCGTTGGCGTAGAAGTGGGTGCAGACTTCGGTGGTGATGGTGAACCCCGGCGGCACCGGCAGGCCGAGCGAGGCCATCTCCGCCAGGTTGGCGCCCTTGCCGCCCAGCAGGTTGCGCATCTCGGCGCGGCCCTCGGTGGTGTCGCCGCCGAAGCGGTAGACCCATTTGGGCGCGCTCACGTTCGAGCTGGTTCGAGCTGCACTGGAGGACATGGCTCGGGTCTCCTGTTTGAGATCATCCCTCGATCTTCGAGAAATCGGCGGCCGAGGAGAGCGTCGCATTGATTGCGGACAAGAGGCGCAGGCGGTTGGCGCGGAGCTTGGCGTCCTTGTCGTTGACGGTGACCTTGTCGAAGAAAGCATCGACCGGCGGGCGCAGCTGCGCCATCGCCGCCATGGCCCCGGTGAAATCCTCGCGGCCGATGGCGTCGCGGGCGGCGCCCGCGACAATGGCTAGGGAGGCGTTCAGCTCGCGCTCCTCCTCCGCGACCAGCGCCACGGGATCGACGCCGCCGTCATAGCGGGCGCCGTCCTTCTTCTCCTCGATGCGCACGATGTTGGCCGCGCGCTTATAGGCGGTCAGCAGGTTGTTGCCGTCGGCGCTCTCGACGAAGCCCTTCAGGGCATCGACCCGCGCCATCAGGCGGGTGAGGTCGTCCTCGTCGCCGAGCGCAAAGACCGCGGAGATCAAGTCGTGCCGCACGCCCTGCTCCCGCAGCGCGACCTTGAGGCGGTCGGCGAAGAACTCCATCAACAGGCCGATGACCGGCTGCGGCGCCGTGCCCAGCACATAGCTGCGATAGGACTGCTCGAAGATCGCACGCAGGCCGAGGCGCAGCTTGTTCTCGAGAATGAGCCGGATCACGCCGAGCGCGGCGCGGCGGAGGGCGAAGGGATCCTTCGAGCCGGTGGGGCGCTCGTCGATGGTGAAGAAGCCGACCAGGCTGTCGATCTTCTCGGCCAGCGCCACCGCGACGCTGACCGGCGCGGTCGGGCAGAGGTCGTTCGGCCCCAAGGGCTTGTAGTGATCGGCGATCGCGTCGGCCACGGCGTCGGACAATCCCTCGTTCCGAGCGTAATAACGACCCATGATCCCCTGGAGTTCCGGGAACTCGCCGACCATGCCGGAGACCAGGTCGGCCTTCGCAAGGCGCGCCGCCTGGTCGGCAGCCTTCGCGTCGCCGCCGGGGATACGATCCGAAATCGACGCGGCCAGCGCCTGCATGCGCCGGACCTTGTCGCCGACCGAACCCAGTCTCGCGTGATAGGTGATGCCGTCCAAGGCCGGCACGCGATCGGCCAGGCGGACTTTCTTGTCTTGCTCCCAGAAGAACTGCGCGTCGGAGAGCCGCGCGCGGAGCACGCGCTCATTGCCTGCGACGATCGCCTTGCCGCCGTCATCGGCCTCGGTGTTGGCGACGACCAGGAAGCGCGGCGCGAGCTTGCCGTCCTTCCCAAGGAGCGCGAAGTATTTCTGATTGACCCGCATGGTCGTGGTCATGACCTCGGGCGGCAGCGTCATGAAGCCGTCGTTGATCCGTCCCATCAGCACGACCGGCCATTCGACAAGGCCGGTGACCTCGTCGAGCAGCGCCTCGTCGGGCTTCATGCTCAAGCCTTCCTTGGCGGCCAGAGCCTCAGCCTGCGTCCGGATCGCGGCGCGGCGCTCGGCCGGATCGAGGACGACCTTGGCGGCGCGCAGCTTCGCCTGATAGTCTGCGAAGCCGGAGACGGGGAACTTGTGGGCGCCGAGGAAGCGGTGGCCGTGTACGGCATTGACCGTGCTCAGGAGCTCCGATTTCTCGGTCGGGATCTCATCCGGCGTCTCGAGGCTGATCAGCGGCGAGACCAGGTTGCCGTCGAACAAGGCGAGCAGATTGTGCAGCGGCCGCACCCAGCGGACGGCGTTGTAGCCCCAGCGCATGGATTTCGGCCAGGGAAAGCCGGGGATGATCTCGAACAGCAGGTCGGAGATCACCTTCGACGTGGCCCCGCCCTTCTTCTCGATCACGGCGAAGTAAAACTCACCCTTGCCGGCATCGCGCTTCTCGCATTGTTCAAGCGAAGTGAGGCCGGCGGATTTCAGGAAGCCATCGATCGCCTGTTGCGGCGAGCCCACGCGCGGACCCTTCTTCTCGTCCTTGACGTCGGGCTGGGCGACCGGGAGGCCGTCCACCACCAGCGCGAGGCGCCGCGGCGTCGCGTAAGCATCGGCGCGGCTGAAGCCGAGACCGGCGGCCTTCAGCTTCTCGGTGACAAGGCGCTTCAGGTCCTCGGCGGCGCGCGCCTGCATGCGCGCCGGGATTTCTTCGGAGAAGAGTTCGAGCAGCAGCTCGGCCATGATCTACTGCGCCTCGACCTGCGTCGCGGCGTAGGCTTCGCAGCAGCGCTTCGCGAGCGCGCGAACCCGGCCGATATAGGCCTGTCGTTCGGTCACCGAGATGACGCCGCGAGCATCGAGCAGGTTGAAGAGGTGGCTCGCCTTCAGGCACTGGTCATAGGCCGGCAGCGGAAGCGCCTTGTTGCGGTCGAGCAAGGCCGCACATTCCCCCTCGGCATCGGCGAAGTGGCGGAACAGCAGGTCGGTGTTCGCGGTCTCGAAGTTGAAGGCGGAATATTCCTGCTCGGCCTGGAGATAGACATCGCCGTAAGTCATACCGTGACCGTTGAAGTCGAGATCGAAAACATTCTCGACGCCCTGCACATACATGATCAGGCGCTCGAGCCCGTAGGTGAGCTCGGTCGAGACCGGATCGCATTCGATGCCGCCCACCTGCTGGAAATAGGTGAACTGCGAGACTTCCATGCCATCGCACCAGACCTCCCAGCCGAGGCCCCAGGCGCCGAGGGTGGGGCTTTCCCAATCGTCCTCGACGAAGCGGATGTCGTGGCGCGCGGGATCGATGCCGATCTCCTTCAGCGACCCCAGGTAGAGCTCCTGGCTGTCGGCG
>DATKNM010000226.1:0-8002 GCA_035541335.1 Binatia bacterium | reverse complement strand
CCTCATGTTGCGTGGTCGGAACCACGCCAGGATCACCGCCGCGCCCTACGCCCCGGTTGCGGAAAGCCGAATCTTCATTGCAGTTGCAACAGAGCGAAAGGCCTACTCGCCCCAGATCAGGAAGAGGCCGATGTCGCCGGGAAAGCCGCCGGGGAAGTCGAGCACCCGGGCGCCGAGGCGGAAGCCGCGGCCTTTCAATTCGCTCTCCCAGCGCAGATAGACCTCGGCCGCCTCGCCGCGCAGGGTCTTCGGCCAGGTCGGCTCCGGCACGTTGACGGCGCGACCACCGTCGCTGCAGAGGTCGTGGGGAAAACGCAGCAGCAGGTACTCCTTGGCGCCGTGCTGGGCTGCCTCGCGCGCCTTGTGCAGCATGTTCTTCCAGGTCTCGTCGCCGATATGCGTGTCGATCAGCTGCTGCACGGTGCGCTGGCGGGCGGCCGCCTCGGCGCGGTTGGCCTCGATCCGTCGCGCCACCTCCTCCTGCTTCGAATCGACCGCCAGGGCGCGGAAGTGATCGACGTCGAGCGTGTCGCCGGAGCGCCGCGCGGGTTGCGGTTCGGCGGCTGGGGCCTCGGCGGTCGGCCGGCGGATCTTGTTGAGGCGCTGCTCCAGCGAAGCGAGGGCCTCCATCGGATGCAGGATGCTCGGCCGCGTCCCGCCCGGCTCGCGCCGCTCGGCGCCGGAATCGAAGGCGCGGAGCAGATCGACGCGGCTGACGATGCCGACGACCCGGCCGTCGCGCACCACCGGCACGCGCTTGATGCGATAGGAGTTGAAGAGATGCGCGAGCTCGGCGACGTCGGTCGCCTCCGTCACCGTCACCACCGGCGACGACATGATATCCCGGGCGGTCTGGTCCTTGGTGCGGAGCTGCGCCAGGTATTCCTTGTTCAGGGCCTCGCCCTCGGCCAGCATCTCCAGCCACCAGGCACGGCGCGCGGTGCGACCCTCGTCGTCCCGGCGCAAGAGGTCGCCTTCGCTGACGATCCCGAGCGGCGCGCCGCCGGCATCGACCACCGGCACGGCGCTGATATGGTTCTCCAGCAACAGCTTGGCGATCTCGCTCGCCCGTGCGTCGGGCGACACGGTGACGATGCCGGCGGTCATGATCTGGTCCGCGCGGATGCGCGGTGCGTCTGGGGCGAAGATGGTGCTGTCGTTCATTGCTGCCTCACGTAAGAGCCGGGCGCATCGGCGAGCGGCGGCAGGCCGTGCGCCGGAGCACCCATGGTCGGTGGCGCGACGTTCGCGCCGGAATGCTGGTCGAGCCATTCGGACCAGGCCGGCCACCACGAGCCTTCGCGCCGCTCGGCGCCGGCCGCCCAGGTGTCGGGATCGAGATAAGCCTGGTGGTCGCGCCGCGTGCCGATGCGGAACGAGCGATGGGGATGGCCGGGTTCGCTGACGATTCCGGCGTTGTGTCCGCCGGTCGTCAACACGAAGGTGACCGGGGCATCGGCCATCAGGTGGATCTTGTGCACCGAGCGCCAGGGCGCCACGTGGTCGCTCTCGGTCGCCACCACGAACAGCGGCCCCTCGATGTCGGAGAGCGCCACCGGCCGGCCCTCCACCTCGTAGCGGCCCTCGGCGAGATCGTTGTTGAGAAAAAGCTTCCGCAGGTACTCCGAATGCATGCGATAGGGCAGCCGGGTCGCGTCGGCGTTCCACGCCATCAGGTCGTTCATCGCCGGCCGTTCGCCCATCAGGTATTCCTTCACCATCTGCGACCAGATGAGGTCGTTGGAGCGCAGCAGCTGGAACGCGCCCGACATCTGCCGCGTATCGAGGAAGCTCTGCTCCCACATGATGTCCTCGAGATAGGCGACCTGGCTCTCGTTGATGAACAGCATCAGCTCGCCCGCCTCGGTGAAGTCGGTCTGCGCCGCGAACAGCGTGACGCTGGCGAGCCTGTGGTCCTCGTTGCGGCCCATCGCCGCCGCGGCGATCGCCAGCAGCGTCCCGCCCAGGCAATAGCCGCAGGCATGGACCTTGGACGCGCCGGCGATCTTGCCGATCGCCTCCAGCGCGTCCTCGACGCCGAGCCGGCGGTAGTCCTCCAGGCCGAGATCGCGCTCCTCGATCCCGGGATTGCGCCAGGAGATCATGAAGACCGTATGGCCCCGCGCCACCAGGTGCCTCACCAGCGAGTTCTGCGGCGAGAGGTCGAGGATATAGTACTTCATGATCCAGGCCGGCACGATCAGCACCGGCTCCGGCCGCACCTCGGGCGTCGTCGGCGCATATTGGATCAGCTCGATCAGTTCATTGCGATAGACCACCTTGCCCGGCGTCGCCGCGACCTCGCGCCCGACCTGGAAGTTCTCGGTGCCCGCGGCCGGCCGGCCGGCGATGCTGCGCTCCCAGTCGGCGATGAAGTTGGTGAAACCGCGGACGAAGTTCTGCCCGCCCTCCTGCATCGTCTTCTGCAGCACCTCGGGATTGCTCCAGGGGAAATTCGAGGGCGACACCACGTCAAGGATCTGGCGCGCGGTGAAATCGACGATCCGCTCGTTGACTGCCGAGACGCCGCGCACGCCGGTCATGGCGTTGTGCAGCCATTGCTGGCCCAGCAGGAAGGACTGGTAGATCGCATCGAACGGCGGCTGCCGCCAAAGCGGATCGGCAAATCGGTTGTCGTGAGGCAATGGCTCGATGCAGGGCGGCAGCGACGGATCCTGCGACCGGCGCGCGAGATAGAGCATCAGGCGGGTCCATTTCCGCGCCGCCTTCTCCATCAGCTGCTGCTGCTTGCCGGGGGCGTTCAGCATCTGCATGCCCCAGTCGGTGAAGGCGAGCCGGAGCGCCGCCGGCGAAATCGAAGCGGTGAAGCGCGCTTGCCAGGCATGGGTCAGGCGGTCGAGCGTGTCGGCCCGCGTGTCGTTGACATCCACCGGTTCCGAGAGCGGCAGTTCCCGTGGCCGCGGCGGACGCTTGCCTTGCGACTCCCCTGCCCGGCCATCGTCATTCGCCGCCGGTCGCGCCTCGTCCGTCGCGGCTTTGGTCTTCGGCGTCGCCATAGTCATCGCTCCTTGCGGGGAAATCGCATCCGGTGATACGTCGCGCCGGCCGAGAGCCGGCGCCTCAGCGACCACTGGCCGCCGCCGCGCCGGCGCCGTTCCGGAGCGGATGGGTCATCACGAAATGCCGCAGCACGGCCTTGAGGACGTTCGCGTGATGCTGGTCGCCGCGCGCTTCCGCAGCGGCGATATCCTCCAGGATGTAGCGCCGGATGCAGCGCTCGCCGGCATCGTTGCTGCAGAGATAGTTGCCGAGCTCGGCTGCGACGATCGGCGGAATATGCTCGTGCTCGGCGATCGCCTCCACCTCGCGGCGGTCGAGGCCACAGAGCGCGATGACGTCCAGGTAGGTCAGCATGGCGGGCTTCCTTTTCCGTTGGGAGGAGTCTGCCACCGCCGGGCCGATGGGGAATTGATTTGGAGCAATCCTCCGTCCCCCATCGCCCAGGAAATTCCCGGGGAACTCCGGCCGAAATCAAGCATTTATCCCGTGAACCCGGCGCCGCATCTCTGCTGGATGGAACGATTGCCGAATTTCCAACCGGGGCGCCGGGCCGGTGCCCTGTTCCTCCTGCTCCTCCCCCTCCTGCCGATCACGCCCGCCGCCGCGGACGACGACAAGCCGCGTCGATACGGCCGGGTCTCGCTGCTGGAGGAGAACGATTCCATCTACACCTGGGACGACCGCTATTACACCCAGGGCTTCGAGTTCACCTATCTCTCGCCGCAGGTGACGCCGGGCAGCGCCTTCGACCGGCCGTTCAATGCCTTCTCGGACGGCTGGGCGACGCCCTTCGGCACGGCCGGCAAGTCGCATGTGCGGCACTACGAGTTCCTGTTCGGGCAGAGCATCTTCACGCCCAACGACATCCATCAGGAGCATCCCCCGGCCGAGGATCGGCCCTATGCCGGTTGGCTCTATGGCGGCGTCGCCATGGACCAGGACACCGACCACCGGCAGCTCGACCATGTGGAGCTCCTGGGCGGCATCGTCGGCCCCGACTCCCTCGCCCGCATGGTGCAGAACGACTGGCACCAGTTCATCGGCATCGGCAAGGCCCAGGGCTGGGACTACCAGATCCGCGACGAGCCGGGCGTCATGCTGACCTGGGAGCGCAAGTGGCGCTTCTACCAGCCGCTCGGCGCCGGACAGGAAGTGGACGCGATCCCGGAGCTCGGCGCCACCCTCGGCAACGTCATGACCTATGGCGAGACGGGGATCACGCTCCGCTTCGGCCAGAACCTGCTGGCCGATTACGGCCAGGCGCGCATCCGCCCCGCCAGCTCCGGCACCGCCTATTTCAATCCCGATGTGATGGAGAGCCCGTTCGGCTACTACTTCTACCTGGCGGCACAAGGGCGCGCCGTCGGGCACAACATCTTCCTCGACGGCAACACCTTCGCCGACAGCCGCAGCGTCGATAAGAAGCCGCTGGTCGGCGACGTCTCCGGCGGCCTCGCGCTGTTCTGGTCCGACCGCGTCCGCCTCGACGCCTCCGCCACCTACCGCAGCAAGGAGTTCGAGGACCAGAAGGGCAATCAGATCCTCGCCGGCCTCAACCTCTCGTTCGGGCTGTAATTCCAACTGGATCATGCCGCCATGGCCGTTGCCGGCTTGAGGCGGCGACGGTGGCGCATGCTATGGTGTCGCCGCAGGAATTGTGGAATCGGGAGAATGTCCATGGCGGAACGGCCGAAGGCGATCGGCACCAAGCAGATCGAGAACGACCGGGTGATCGTCACGGAATGGCGCTTTGCGCCCGGCGCCGAGACCGGCTGGCATCGCCACGGCCATGAATACGTCGTGGTGCCGTTGCTGAACGGCAAGCTGCAGATCGACGATGGGAAAGAGAGCCGGTTCGCCGAGATGAAGGCCGGCGCCTCCTATACCCGGCCGGTCGGGGTCGAGCACAATGTGATCAACGCCAACGACTTCGAGTACGCCTTTGTCGAAATCGAGCTCAAATCCGCCTGACCGTCCTCGGACCGTTCGCTCCAAGCGGCAGCGGCGGAAACCGAATTCGGATGAAACCGCGCCGCCGGCAAGGCACGGCGGCAAGCAGGTGCCCTTCCCGACCAAGGAGCAGGTGCTGGCCTTCATCCGCGAGAGCCCGACGCCGGTCGGCAAGCGCGAGATCGCCCGCGCCTTCCACCTGAAGGGCAGCGACCGGATTCCGCTGAAGGCCCTGCTGAAGGAGCTGGAGCGCGAGGGCGCCGTCGATCGCGGCCGCAACCGCCGGCTCGGCGCGTCCGGCGAGCTGCCGGAAGTGACCGTGGTGCAGATCATCGGCCCCGACGCGGACGGCGATCTCTGGGCGCGGCCGGTCGATCTCCGCCCCGACGACGCCGAGCCGCGCATCCTGGTGATAGAAGCGAAGCGCAGCGATCGCCCGCAGTCCGGCGCCGGTGGGGCGGGTCTCGGTCCCGGCGACCGGGTGCTGGTGCGCCTGACCAGGACCGACGCCGAGGAATACGAGGCACGGCCGATCCGCAAGCTGGAGAGCCGGGCCGCCCGCGTCGTCGGTCTCGTCACCCGCGGCTCCGACGGAACCCTGCGCATCACCCCCGCCGACAAGCGGATCCGCACCGAGTTCGCCGTCGACGGTCGCAGCATCCACGGCGTCAAAGCCGGCGAGATTGTGGTGGCCGAGGTCGAACCGGGCAGACAGGGCCGGCACATGGGGACGCCGCGCGCCCGCATCGTCGAGCGGCTGGGGCGCACCGGCGAGGCGCGCTCAGTCAGCCTGATCTCGATCGCCACCCACGGCATCCCCACCGACTTCCCGCCCGCCGCACTGACCCAGGCGCGGGAATCCGGGCCGGCGGCGCTCGGCCATCGCACCGATCTCCGCAACGTGCCGCTGGTCACGATCGACGGCGAGGATGCCCGCGACTTCGACGACGCGGTCTATGCCGAGGCCGATTCCGATCCGAAGAATCTCGGCGGCTGGAAGCTCTTAGTGGCGATCGCCGACGTCGCGCATTACGTCCGCGAGCACGACGCCCTCGACAAGTCGGCGCGCGAGCGCGGCAACTCGGTCTATTTCCCCGACCGCGTGGTGCCGATGCTCCCGGAGGAGCTCTCCAACGGCTGGTGCTCGCTGAAGCCGGACGAGGACCGCCCGGTGATGGCGGTCGAGATCGTGATCGACGCCGAGGGGCGCAAGCGCCGCCATCACTTCCTGCGCGGGCTCATGCGCTCGGCCGCCCGCCTCACCTATGAGCGCGCCCAGGCGGCGATCGACGGCCGCACCGACGCCGTCACCAACCTGCTGCTGGAGCCGGTGATCAAGCCGCTCTACGGCGCCTTCAAGGCGCTCTTGAAGGCGCGCGAGAGCCGCGGCACGCTGGAACTCGACCTTCCCGAGCGCAAGGTGCAGATCGACAGCCATGGCGAGGTGCTGAAGATCGAGGCGCGCGAGCGGCTCGATTCCCATCGCCTGATCGAGGAGTTCATGATCGCCGCCAACGTCGCGGCGGCGGAGGCGCTGGAGAAGCGGCGCTGGCCCTGCATGTACCGGGTGCACGACCAGCCGGACCCGTCGCGCATCGAAGCCCTGCGCGAGTTCCTGGAGGGCCTAGACCTCCGCTTGCCGCGCGGCCAGATGATCCGCCCGGCGCATTTCACCAAGCTGCTGTTGAAAGCGGCGAAGACGCCCTATGCCGACATGATCAACAGCCTGGTGCTGCGCGCCCAGTCGCAGGCGGTCTATGCGCCGGAGAACATCGGGCATTTCGGCCTGGCGCTGCAGCGCTATGCGCATTTCACCTCGCCGATCCGCCGCTACGCCGATCTCCTGGTGCATCGCGCCCTGATCGCCGCCTATGGCTTCGGCGAGGAAGGCTTGGCCCGCGACGTGACCGGCTTCAAGGAGCTCGGCGAGCATATCAGCGCCACCGAGCGCCGCGCCGCCGCTGCCGAGCGCGAGGCGGTCGACCGCTACACCGCCGCCTTTCTCTCGAAGCGCGTCGGCGAGATCTTCTCCGGCAGGGTCTCCGGCGTGATTCGCGCCGGCCTCTTCGTGCAGCTCGACGAGACCGGCGCCGACGGCATCATCCCGGTTTCGTCGCTGCCCAATGATTTCTACGACCACGACGAGCAGCGCCACGCTCTCGTCGGCCGTCGCTGGGGCCAGGTCTATCGCCTCGGCGACCGGGTCCAGGTCCGCTTGGTCGCCGCCCAGCCGCTGACCGGCGGTATCACCTTCGAGCTGATCGAAGGCGGCGGGCATGAGGAGATGACGCCGCTGTCACGACCCGGCAAGCACAAGCCGCGCCCCAAGACCGGCACCCATTCCCATCTTCGCAGCCGCAAACTTGACAAATCTCGCGGTCGCCACGCCCGAAAACGGAACTGATACGGCGGCCAAAGCACTACTCACGACAAGAGAGTGCCGGAATCGGATCTTCCGCATGCGAGATGCAGCCATCTATCACCGGCGCGCTGCGGAATGCCGCGAGCTGGCAGAGCAGAGTCCCACTGCCGCCCACCGCGCGACCTGGCGCGAGCTTGAGCTGCTCTGGCTACGGCTCGCGGCGGAATCCGAGCGGCGTGCCATTCCTCCCGACGCGGCGGATCCCCACCTCCCGGCCGCTGGGGGATCGGCTGCGGCGTCTGGCGGGGTCGGGACGGTGGTGTTCGTTTATTCCGAGCCGGATCTGCGCCGGAAGGACACGGCCGATGCCGGGACCGGAACGGACCGGCCGACGTCCAATCCAGACGAACCCGCCGTGGACGACTCCGACCCGGGCAAGCTGACCGCCCATTGAGGCTTCGCGGCATCATCGCCGGAAAATGCGCCGTTTCGGGTGTTCGCAGAGGCAATTCTTAACCATTCCTCAACCTCTGCCAGCCTTTGATGGCGCTGCGATTGCCCTTTGATTTCAGGGCCTTTGCTGCTCCTGCAGCCAGAATGCCACTGGCGGGGGGAAAGAATTCTGGTACAGTTAACGTGATCGGCTGAATCCGCGACAGGGTGGGAAAT
>DATKNM010000225.1:0-9019 GCA_035541335.1 Binatia bacterium | reverse complement strand
GGCTGGTTCCACGCCAAGCTCGCTTTGCTCCTCGGCATGCAGCTCATCCACGCCGCCTATGCCCGCTGGCGCCGCGCCTTCGCCAACGACGCCAACCTCCACTCCGACCGCTTCTATCGTTGGATGAACGAGGTGCCGACCGTGCTCCTCATCGGCATCGTGATCCTCGCCGTGGTGAAGCCGTTCTAGCGCCGGGTCGGCCGGCCTGGGCTCGTGCCGTGGATCATGCGGGGGCGCAGGACCCGAGGACGATGGTCCTGTGCGGCCTTCCTGGCCGGGAGAAACTTTGAAACCGCGTTGATATCCGGTCTTGAAACGGCACACGAAATTGCCATTTGACTTTGTAAGGGCTATCCGGTATCCGCGTAGATAGCACTCAGGCAGGACCGTCAGCTCCTCGCTTCTCCCACGGAAAATCCATCGAACTTGGCCTCAAGCTTTGGGCCATTCCATTGGGAGATCGATTTGACTACCTGCCGTGAAGACCGGCGAGCAAAGCCGGCGCTCTCATGGAGCGGGCGAACCGGAAGCGGTCGCGCCGCGTCCCACTCCCCAGAAACCGAAGCCCATTCCGCGTGTTTCCCCAGAATTCCCACCCAGCCATCCCAACTGAGAACCCCAGAACTACCGAAACCCCATGAATCTCCAAGAACTTAAGCGCAAGACGCCGGCCGAGCTGCTGGAGTTTGCCGAGGGCCTGCAGATCGAGAACGCGAGCGCCCTCCGGCGCCAGGACATGATGTTCGCGATCCTGAAGCAGCTCGCGGAGAACGACACCGCGATCTTCGGCGACGGCGTGCTCGAAATCCTCCAGGACGGCTTCGGCTTCCTGAGGAGCCCCGAGGCCAACTACCTCCCGGGGCCGGATGACATCTACGTGTCGCCGAGCCAGGTCCGGCGCTTCGCGCTCCGCACCGGCGACACCGTCGAGGGCCAGATCCGCGCGCCCAAGGACGGCGAGCGCTACTTCGCGCTTTTGAAGGTCAACAAGATCAACTTCGACGAGCCGGATCGCATCCGGCATCGCATCAACTTCGACAACCTGACGCCGCTCTACCCCGACGAGAAGCTCACCATGGAGCTCGAGGGCAAGGGCGACGTCGAGCTGCCGAAGCGCGAGGAAGAGGCGCCGGCGATCAAGGTCGAGCCCGGCAAGCGCATGGAGCTCGGCAAGGGCAAGCTGCGCGGCTCCCGCGAATCCCACGACGTCCAGAAGGTCGATATCACCGCGCGGATCATCGACCTGATCTGCCCGATCGGCAAAGGCCAGCGTGCCCTGATCGTCGCGCCCCCGCGCACCGGCAAGACGGTGATGCTGCAGAACATCGCGCATTCGATCGCCGCCAACCATCCGGAATGCTACCTGATCGTGCTGCTGATCGACGAGCGGCCGGAGGAAGTCACCGACATGGCCCGCTCGGTGAAGGGCGAGGTCGTCAGCTCGACCTTCGACGAGCCCGCCGTGCGCCACGTCCAGGTCGCCGAGATGGTGATCGAGAAGGCGAAGCGCCTGGTCGAGCACAAGCGCGACGTCGTCATCCTGCTGGATTCGATCACCCGCTTGGCGCGCGCCTACAACACCGTCGTCCCCTCATCGGGCAAGGTGCTGACCGGCGGCGTCGATGCGAACGCGCTGCAGCGGCCGAAGCGCTTCTTCGGCGCCGCGCGCAACATCGAGGAAGGCGGCTCGCTGACCATCATCGCGACCGCGCTGATCGACACCGGCAGCCGCATGGACGAGGTCATCTTCGAAGAGTTCAAGGGCACCGGCAACTCGGAGATCATCCTCGACCGCAAGATCTCCGACAAGCGCACCTTCCCCTCGATCGACATCACCAAGTCCGGCACCCGCAAGGAAGAGCTCCTGGTGGACAAGGGCACCTTGTCGAAGATGTGGGTGCTCCGGCGCATCCTGATGCCGATGGGCGTGGTCGATGCCATGGAATTCCTGATCGACAAGCTGAAGCATTCGAAGACCAACTCGGATTTCTTCCAGTCGATGAATCAGTAAGCGGGTCTATTGCCGCTTCGACCAACGGAAAGGGCGGCAGATTTCTCTGCCGCCCTCTTGCGTTGTCCCGCGGAATCTGCCGCGCGCCTATTTCGCGGCTTTGATGTCTTCCCAGAACTTGGTGTATTTCGGCACGTCGGTCTTCTGCAGCAGGATGCCGGCGTTCAGGGCGGCCTCGGGATCGGTGATGCCGAGGGCGGCGACCTTCTTCGGGTCGGCGATCTGGAACGCCTTCTTGTTGGAGTGGCCGTAGCCGTCCTGCTCGATCAGCGCCTTGCCGGTCTCCGGCGAGAGCCAAGCGTCGAGGAAGTCGTAGGCGTCGTCCTTGCTGGCCTTGCCGGTCGAGAGCAGCGTCAGGCCGCAGAGCCAGGTGAAGATGCCTTCCTTCGGCACCGCATACGCGCCGGCGATGCCTTGCTCCTTCAGGGTCTTCGCGGTCTCGTTCCAGGCATAGGCGGCGACGATCTCGCCGGAGGCCAGCGCCTGATCGATCTCGGTCGGGTCCTTCCACAGGAACCGGCTGTTCTTGACGATCTTCTCCACGAGCGGCTTCGCCTTGGCGAAATCGTCGTCGGTCATGTTGAAGATCTGGTTGTGATCGAGGCCGTTGATCAGGCCGGCGATCTCGGCGGCGACGGTGTCGTCGATCATCGCGACCCGGCCGGCATACTTGTCGTCGGTGAAGATGGTCCAGGTCGGCTGCTTGTTGAAGTCGGCATCGACGAGGTCGGTGCGATAGGCGATCGAGGAATTGCCCCAGTCGCAGGGCGTCATCACCACGTTGCCGTCCACGACGACGCCCGGCGCCTTCTGCAGCGGCTCAAAGAGGTCCTTCCAGTTGGAGAGCTTCGAGGTGTCGATCGGCTCGGCGATCTTGGCGTCGGTGAAGCGGAACACCGAATAGGTGCAGGGATGCATGATGTCGGCGTTGAAGCCGCCGCGCACCTTCTGCAGCGCCTCTTCCTCATTGGCGAAGATCGAGAAGTTCGGCGCCTTGCCGTGCTTCGCGACATAGGATTTGAAGAAGGCGTCCTGGTCGTAGCCGCTCCATTCCATGCAGGTCAGCACGCTTTCGGCGCGCGGCCGCGTCGGCATGACGGTGACGGCGACGCCGAACGCGGCGGCGCCGCGCAGCATGTCCCGGCGCGAGATCTTGCCTTGCGCCATGCGATCGATGAATTTCAGCTTTCTCATTCCAGTCTCCCTGTTGAGGCCTGCCCTGATCGCGATCCTTCCGACCGCGATTTTCTTTTTGAACGTTTCTTCAATTTGACATCCGCGCCCAAATGGCTGTCAATGAAGTTTCCGAAGCCGATTTCAATCCAGCAGCTGCCGGCGAAGTCCGGCATCGAAGCTGGGAAACTAAGCCGGTAGCAAAGCCGGCGACCGACAGGACGAGGCAAGCAGGGAAGGCTGATGAGCGAGGCCAGCCTAGGACACGCACGAGCCGGTGCCGCGCCCGGCGCCCGAACCAATATTGGTCTCCTGCAGCGGTTCGAATGGATCCGCGGCTATCTGCTGATGTCGCCGACCATGGTGGTCATGCTGGCGATGCTGATCGTGCCGCTGGTCTCCCTGGCGGTCAGGAGCTTCTGGACCCAGCACGGCTTCGACCTCGACCGCACCTTCACGTTGAACAACTACTGGCAATTGATCGCGCCGTCCGAAACCACGACCTGGTGGCTCGGCATCCCGCTGCCGCTGGAGACGCCGGCCTATGCGATCGTGATGCTGAAGTCGCTGCTGATTTCGCTGGCCTCGACCGTCGCCGTCATCCTGGTCGCCTATCCGATGGCCTATTTCCTGGCCTTCCGGGTGGTGCGCCACAAGATGCTCTGGCTGATCCTGATCACCATCCCGTTCTGGACCAGCTACCTGCTCCGGGTCTTCGCCTGGAAGATCATCCTCGGCTATGGCGGGGTCATCAACACCGCCTTGATCAAGCTCGGCCTGATCGAGAAGCCGCTGGAATTCCTGCTCTACAATCCGGTCGCGGTCGTCATCACCCTGACCCACGCCTGGGCGGCCTTCGCGATCCTGCCGATCTACGTCAGCCTGGAGAAGATCGACCGCTCGCTCTTGGAGGCGGCGACCGATCTCGGCGAGCGCCCGGCCGGCCGGTTCCTGCGGGTGACGCTGCCGCTGTCGATGCCGGGGCTGATCGCAACGTCCCTGCTGGTCTTCATCCCCACGGTCGGCGACTACGTGACGCCGAGCCTGGTCGGCGGCTCCGGCGGCACCATGGTCGGCAATACCATCCAGAGCCTGTTCGGCCAGCGGAACGACGCGCCGATGGGCTCGGCGGTCTCCATCGTCATGATGGCGATCGTCACCATCCTGGTCTGCCTCTTCCTCTGGGCGGTGGGCTATCGCAAGATGCGCGCGCGGGAGGCCTGAGAGTGGCGAAGCGCTGGGACCTCCTCACCGTCTACGGCCTCGGCTTCCTGGTCTTTCTCTACACGCCGGTGCTGCTGCTCCCGCTCTTCTCCTTCAACGACAACCTGTTCGCGATCTTCCCGCTGAAGGGCTTCACGCTCCGCGCCTATGAGCAGCTCGCCGACGACGCCAACCTGCTCAATGCCCTGAAGAACAGCATCATGGTCGGGGTCGGGGTCTCGATCGTCAGCACCGTCTTCGGGCTGCTGGCGGCCATGGGCGTGACCCGCTATCGCCTGCCCGGCAAGGGGCCCGTGGTCGGCACCATCATGCTGCCGCTGGTGATCCCCAGCATCATCCTCGGCGTCGCCTTGCTGGTGATCATCCGCCAGGTGTTCGACATCGACCTCTCGCTCTGGTGCGTCGCTGCCGGCCACGTCCTGCTCTGCGTGCCGTTCTCCATGCTGGTGCTGATCTCGCGCCTGGAAGGCTTCGAGAAGGACCTCGAGGAGGCCGCCATGGACCTCGGCGAGAACGGCTGGATGACCTTCTGGCGCGTCACCTTCCCGCTGGCGCTGCCCGGGATCATCTCCAGCCTGCTGATGTCCTTCACGACCTCGTTCGACGAATACGTGCTCGCCTTCTTCCTCTCGGGCATGGACCAGACGCTGCCGATCTATCTCTGGAGCATGCTGCGCTTCCCGAGCCGCTTGCCGATCACCTTGGCGCTTGGCAGCTCCATCCTGATCGCCTCGGCGATCATCGTCGTCTGCTCCGAAGTGCTGCGCCGCCGCGGCGTCACCTCCACCAAACCGACCGGACTCTGACATATGCCCGACACCGCGATCTCTCCCGGCACCGTCTCCAACGATGCGATGATCCAGATCCGCCATGTCTCGAAGCATTTCGGGCCGGTGAAGGCCGTCGATGACGTCAGCTTCGAGATCCGGCGCGGTGAGTTCTTCTCGCTGCTGGGGCCGTCCGGCTGCGGCAAGACAACACTTCTCCGGATGCTGGCCGGCTTCGAGATGCCGACCGGCGGCGAGGTCTTGATCGACGGCCAGTCGATGGCAGGTGTGCCCGCCTATGCGCGGCCGACCAACATGGTGTTCCAGAACTACGCGATCTTCCCGCATCTCAACGTCAGCCAGAACATCGCCTTCGGCCTCAGGAAGAAGGGCCTCTCCAAGGCTGAGATGGCGCAGCGGGTCGACGAGGCGCTGGCGCTCATCAAGATGCCGGGCTATGGCGAGCGGGCCTCGAACCAGCTCTCCGGCGGCCAGCGCCAGCGGGTCGCCTTGGCACGCGCTCTGGTCTGCCGCCCGAAGGTGCTGCTGCTCGACGAGCCGCTGGGCGCGCTCGACAAGAAGCTCCGCGAGGAGATGCAGATCGAGCTCCGCCAGATCCAGCGCAGCGTCGGCGTCACCTTCGTCTTCGTCACCCACGACCAGGAGGAGGCGCTCGCTCTCTCCGACCGGATCGCCGTCATGTCGCACGGCAAGGCGCTGCAGATCGAGAGCTCGACCCGGCTCTACGAGGCGCCGAATTGCCGCGAGGTCGCGGAGTTCATCGGCTCGATGAACTTCTTCCGCGGGACCCTGCGCGAGGTCGCGGGCAACCGCGCGCTGGTCGATGCCGGCCCGCTGGGGCCGCTGCGGGCGGCGATCGATCCCACGGTCGACGGGGGCGCGCCCGCGCCGGGCACCGAAGTCTCGATCGCCGTGCGGCCGGAGAAGCTGCGCCTCGCCTGGGAGCGGCCGGGCGGCGACTTGAACGCCGTTGCGGGGCGGGTCAACGCCCAGGCCTATTTCGGCGATCGCAGCCATTATTACGTCGCGGTCGAAGGCGCCGATCGCCCGATCGCCGTCGCGCATCAGAACGTCGATCGCAGCCTCGATGAGCGGGAGTCGATCGGGCGAACCGCCTGGCTTGCCTGGCCGGTCGAATCCGCGGTGCTGTTGACGCGCTAGTACCGCGCTTGCCGACGCCGATCGGCACACGGACAATCTTCCCAACACACGCACTGCGTGCCTGTTAACCGCGTCTCAATCAATGGCCCGGCAAAATCAAATCAATTGCTGAGCAACCCCGGGGACCCGGTGACATGGTGGTGAGCGCGGGGATCCGCGGGAGACTGACCGCTGCGCTGATCGTGCTGGTGGCGTCCATGCCCGCGATCTCGGGCTCCGTCGCCTTTGCCGCGGAGAGTCTGCCACAGCCGGCGACGCCGCCCATCCTGGTGGTCGACGGCAACATCGCGGCGACCAATCGCGGCAAGACCGCGGCTTTCGACCTCGCTTTGCTGAAGACCCTGCCGCAGACCACGCTGAAGACCATGACCGCCTGGACCGAAGGCGAGAGCAGCTTCACCGGCGTCCGGCTGCGTGATCTTCTCGATCGCCTGGGCGCCCAAGGGTCGACATTGACGGCGGCGGCGATCGACGATTACCGCACCGACATCCCGATGGCGGACGTCCGCGATTACGACGTGATGGTCGTCTATGCCATGGACGGCAAGCCGCTGCCGCCGGACAACAAGGGTCCGCTCTGGATCCTCTATCCCTTCTCGCAGAATCCCACGCTGCAGCGGGACATCTATTTCGCCCGCTGCGTCTGGCAGCTGAACCGGCTGACCGTGCGATGAAGTGGGCGGCCGGCATATCCAGGACCCTGCCTCACGGCGCGTTCCGTGGCGCGCCCCGCGCTGTCCCGCGCGGCAGTCGCCTCCGCGACGCGGTGATCGGCGGCGCGATCATGCTGATGGTCCTGTTCGCCGGGTGGCTCGGCGTGCACGCGATCGATCGGCTGGATTCGCTGCGCAGCGCGCCGCATTACAACGTCACCTGGATGGGGACGCAGCTCGAGAACCACTTTACCCGGTTCGAGGCCGCGGTGGCGGCCGGGATCGGCAATGCCGGCGATCCGGCCGAGCTGGAGCCGCGTTGGAATTCGTTCCAGACCTGGATCCACGTGCTGAGCGCCGGCGATGCCCGGATCTCGCTGCCGGAGGACCAGATCTTCAATGCCGACCTGCGGATGATTGCGGAGGCCAATCTCCGCATCCGCGACCGCGTCGCGATGAAGGGCTCGCTCGAGGCCGCGGCGCCGGATATCTATCCGATCCTGCGCGGTCTTGAGGCGCCGGTCCGCCGGATCGCCCTCGCCAGCTATCATCATGGCCTCGCCGTCGCCAACGGCGAGCGCGACCGGATCGAGCTCGATTTCGCCATGCTGGCGGGCGTGACGGCGGCGGTGCTGCTGTCGCTGCTGGTTCTGGTCGGCGCGTTGATCCGGCATCGGCGACGCCTCTGGCATCTCGCCCAGGAGCTGACCGCCGCCAAGCTCCGCGCCGAAGTGGCGAACCGGGCGAAGTCCGAGTTCCTCGCGACCATGAGCCACGAGCTCCGCACGCCCTTGAACGCCATCATCGGCTTTTCCGAGATCATGGCCCTGGAGGCCTTCGGTCCCCTGGGCGAGCCGCGCTATCTCTCCTATGCCCGGGACGTGGTCGGTGCCGGCCGGCACCTCCTTGGCCTGATCGACGGCGTGCTCGACATCGCGAAGATCGAGAACGGCAAGATGACGCCGGTGCCGCAGGCCGTGGACATCCGCGAGCTCGGCCTCGCCTGCATCGGCATGATGCACCAGCGGGCCGACGAGCGCGGCCTCACCCTCACCGCCGAGCTCGACGATGCATTGCCGGCGCTCTACGTCGATCGCAAGCACCTGCAGCAGATCGTGCTGAATTTTCTGGGCAATGCGCTCAAGTTCACCGAGCCGGGCGGCGTCGTGACCGTGGGGGCGACCCATGGCCGCGACGGACGGTTCTCGGTCTGGGTCCGGGACAGCGGCATCGGCATCGCCGCGGGAGACATCGAACGCGCCCTGCAGCCCTTCGGCCAGATCGAGAACAGCCATTCCCGCACCCAGATCGGTTGGGGCCTCGGCCTTGCGATCTCGAAGTCGCTCGCCGAGCTGAACGGCGGCACACTCGCCCTCGCCAGCGAGCTCGGGCACGGCACCACGGCCAGCGTCATCTTCGCCGCCCCGGTCGCCGCGAAGGCCGCGGCCTAGCAGACAAAGCGATTCTTAGGGGAGCAGGATCGTCGCGCCGGTGGTCTTGCGCGCCTGCAGGTCGCGATGCGCCTGCGCCGCCTCTTTGAGCGCATAGCGGTGGCCGATCTGGATCTTCACCACGCCGCGGGTGACGACGTCGAAGAGCGCGCCGGCGGAAAGCTCGAGGTCGCTCCGGCTGGCGATGTAATGGAACAAGGTCGGCCTGGTCAGGAACAGCGAGCCCTTCTGGCTGAGGATCAGCGGCGGAATCTCCGGCACCGGACCGGACGCATTGCCGAACGTCACCATCATGCCCCGGGACCTGAGGCAGTCCAGCGACGGCAGGAAGGTGTCCTTGCCGACGCCGTCATAGACCACGTGGCAGCCCTTGCCGTCGGTCAGCTCCTTCACCCGTTTCACCCAGTCCTCGGTGCGGTAGTTGATGACATGGGTGGCGCCGAGAGACTTGGCGATCGCGCATTTCTCCGCCGAGCCCGCCGTGCCGATGATGACCGCGCCGAGGCTCGCCAGCCACTGCATGGCGATGGTGCCGACACCGCCGGCCGCCGCATGGAA
>DATKNM010000224.1:0-54082 GCA_035541335.1 Binatia bacterium | reverse complement strand
TTGATGTTGCCGTGTTTGCACATGGCGCCGACCTCGCCGGGCTTGTCCGGGTCGTACCAGGCGCCTTCCTGCAGCATGACCACGCCCTGGCGGATCCGATCGGTCACGATCGCCCCCGCCAGCAAAGCGCCGCGGTCGTTGAACACCTTGACTACGTCGCCATCAGCGATGCCCCGGGTCTTCGCATCGTCCGGGTTGAGCCAGATCGGCTCGCGGCCGGCCACCTCATAGAGCTCCCTGAGCCAAGTGTTGTTCATCTGCGAGTGCAGCCGATAGTTCGGGTGCGGCGAGACGATGTGCAGCGGGTACTTGGCCGTCAGGCTGGAGCCCAGCCATTCGGCCGGCTCCATCCAGGTCGGATGGCCCGGGCAATCGTCGTAGCCGAAGTCGGCAATAGTCTTTGAAAAAATCTCGATCTTGCCCGAGGGCGTGCCCAGCGCATTGGCGATGGGGTCGGCGCGGAACTCGCTGTACCGCGTGTAGTTCCTGGCCTCCTTCGGCACCGGGAACTCGAACACGCCCGGGCCCTTCCAGAAATCGGCAAAGGCCGGCATCTTGAGGCCGTCCTTCTTGGCCGCGGTCAGCGCATCGTTGTAAATCGACTCAATCCACTGCATCTCGCTCTTGCCGTCGGTGTACTTGTCCTTGAAGCCGAGCTTCTCCGCGATGCCGGTGAAGATGTCGAAGTCGCTCTTCGAGTCCCATTGGGATTCGACCAGCTGCGGCATGGCGATGATGTACTTGCCGCTGTACTCGCTCACCGATTCGATGTCGTTCCGTTCGAAGGTAGTGTTCACCGGCAGCACGATGTCAGCAAACTTCGCCGTTGCGGTCCAGTAGGGCTCGTTGACGATGATCGTCTCCGGCTTCTGCCAGGCCTTGATCTGCTTGTTGCGGTCGAACTGATGCGTGAACGGGTTGCCGCCCGCCCAATAGATTAGCTTGATGTCCGGGAAGGTGATCTTTGTGCCGTTGTAGTCGATCGTGCCGCCCGGATTGAGCAGCATGTCGTTGAGGGCGTGGCAGTAGGGGATCGCATCCTTCACCGGATTGTCGCCGGCGCTGATGCCGCCGAGAGCTGCTGATTTCGCAGTCAGGGAGCCGCCGTTTGCATAGTGGTAGCTAAGCCCGAAGCCGCCACCCGGCAAGCCGATCTGGCCGATCATCGCTGAGAGGGTCATCAGCATCCAGTACGTCTGCTCGCCGTGATCCTGGCGCTGGATCGCCCAGCCGCTCATGATCATAGTGCGGCCTTTCACCAGCCGCCGCGCCAGCTCCTTGATCTTATCGGCAGGGACGGTGGTGATCTTCTCGGCCCATTCCGGCGTCTTCGGCGTGTTGTCGTCCTCGCCCAATAAATACGGCAGGAATTTCTTGAAGCCGACGGTATAGGTATCGACGAATTTCTGGTCGTACAGCTTCTCAGTGTAGAGCACATGGGCCAATGCGAGCATCAAAGCTGTGTCAGTGTTCGGCCGCGGGGCGACCCACTGAGCATTGAAGTACTGGGCCTCGTCCGTCACTCGGGGGTCGATCGAGATGACCGGCGTACCCTTCTTCTTCAGCTTCGCCATGTACTCGTACGCGCTATGGTCGGTCGGAGTCCAGCCGATCTGGTTGTTCTTGAACAGATTGCAGCCCCACAACACGACTAGGTCCGAGTGGTCGAGGACCGTGGTCCAGGCGGTGGGCTGGCTGTAGACCTCGGTTCCGCCGACGATGTGCGGCATGATCACCATTGCCGCCGAAATGCTGAAGTCGCCCGTGTTGTCGGTGTAGCCGCCATTGAGACCAAGCATTCGGCGCAGCAGGACCGGTGACGCATGCAGCTTGCCGACCGAATGCCAGTCTGTGGTACCGGTGTGGATTGCGCTAGGGCCATAGGCCTTCTTCACCCGATCGAGCTCGGCGGCAACCAGGGTGAAGGCCTCGTCCCAGCTTACGCGGACGAACTCGTCCTTGCCTCGCATCGTGGTGTCGCTCTTTGCGCCGTCCTTCAGGAATCCTTGTCGGACCATCGGGTATTTGACTCGGGTTGGCGAGTAGACGGCATCCTGGAAGGCCTGGATCACCGGCGATGGTGCGAAGGCATCCTTCTCATATGGGGTCACTCCAGCCAAGCGCCCTGCCTCGACACTTGCGCGGATGATGCCCCAGTGGGTGGCCGTCAGACGATTGCTCGATTCGAGCAGGGGCGAGGTTAGCAGTGAATGAGCGGATACCTCCGTCGACCAGGCACCGGCGAGCGCCCCAAGGGCCGCCGACTGTGCTGCGAACATTCTGCGGGTGAGTTTCATGGGTCGTGTCCTGCTCCGTGTGAGGCAGATCCGAGCCCCGGGCGTTCTCTGCGGCTGGTATCGGCAGCGGGCACCGGGTCTGCGTCGCAAAACAATGCGGCCATCTCCGCAGCTCACTTTGCTCCAGATCAATTCTGCGCGCGTTCGTGGTGCTACATCTCGTCGCGCCCCGAAGGTCTGTCCCCCCCCCGTTTGCGGTCAAAGGCCAATGAGTGTCCGAGTAGCGGGCTGACGGAGCACGCCTTCCCGGTAGCCGATGTTGCACATCCGGATCCTGGGAACATCGTCGAGGGTCTTGCCAGGGCACTTCGGTCGGCGGACTTATGCCCATCCTTTCTGACCAGCTAGATTCCCTGCTTGGCGTCAGCTGACACATCGGCAGGATCTGTGGATGCCAAGACGATCTCAATCATGGGATGCCCTAGTGAATGCCGTCTTTCTCGCAGCCGGGATCGCCTATGGGGTTCAGCTTATCCTCCTCGGGATGCTTCATTTGGGCGGGAGGTACAGCATCATCTCGCACGCTGTCAGCGACTACGGTGTTGGTGGGACGCGCCGGCTTTTTATCGCGTACGGCCTAGTCGGCTGCCTCGCCAGTATAATGTTCGCTTGGGCCTTGTTCGACGATGGTCGTTTCCCGAGACGAGGCTGGCTCTGCCTCGTGCTCGTGGCCGTGTTGCGGCTCGGTGTACTTGCATTTCCAACAGATCTGAAAGGAACGCGACCGACGCGGAGCGGGAGGCTGCACTACGCCTTCGCGATCGCGAGCTTCGCGTTCCTCTACATGGCGATCGACAGCCTGCATCCGATCGCATTCGCTTTGGTCGCCAAAGCTGCGATTGCGCCCTTAGTCGGACTCAGATGGCCTTTTGATCCGGCAATCTGTTCCGGTTGAGTTGCGCGCAGCAACCAAGCTGCGACCAGCGATCCACGCCGAGCGGCCGCTATGCGCCAGATGCTGCCATCACGCCATCAGGTTAGGTCGATCCGCTAACGGCGTTTTGGGACGCTCACTAGTGGCGTTTTGGGCCGAAACGGGCACGAGCGAAAATATGAGGCCTTAGAGTCCGCTTCGCGGCAGAAACGGTCATCCGGAAAACGGCGAACATCCCTTGCCCCCTAAAAGCTTCGTTCGCTTCTTGGGCTGACGAACGTCGCCGGGGCGCACGGGAGGGATCATCCGATCACGCCGCTGGAACCGGCTGCCGCACGCAAAGAACACCGGCTTACGATGGAGGTGGAGGGATCAGAACGAGCTTCCCGGGATAGGTCTTCGCCGCGAAATCCACCTGCGCCTTCGCAATATCTCGTAGCGGATAAGTCTTGGAAACCAAAGGTCTGACCTTACCCTGCTTTACCAGTTCGATCAGCTCGGCAAAGACCTTTCGCGGCGTGTAGGTGCAGCCGAAGATGGTGAGGTCGTTGAGATAGATGGTTCGCAGGTCAGCCTGTACAATCGGCCCGGCGATCGCTCCTGAAATCGCATATCGCCCTCCGGGCGCCAGCGAGTCGAGAACTTGCGCAATGCCCGGACCGCCGACCACGTCTATCGCGGCCGAGAAAACTCCCGGTTCCAACCGCGCATCGCGATCCAGGGTGGACTTGGCACCCGCAGCCCTCACCGCGGTTTGTTTGTGGGGACTCGCGATGGCGGTGACTTCGGCCCCGAAGAGAGTTGCAAGTTCGACGACCGCGAGTCCGACACCACCGGATGCACCAGTGACAAGCACTTTGTCTCCCCGGCGGACACCGGCGCGTTTGAGCAGGTTGATCGCAGTACCGTGACTACACGGAATTGCCGCAATTTCCACGTCGGTGAGGGACGAGCTGCTGACGTCGTAAAGCTGATCGGCGGGAATCGAACAGAACTGGGCAAAGGCGCCGTCATATTCCGAGCCAATGGCGACGAAGCGCATGGGATGAATATCGGTCGGCACGGGTTGATTGATGGGGCAGGTTACGCGCATCCCGAGGCGCAGGTTTTTCACCCCGTCGCCCAAAGCCACCACTTCTCCGCACAGGTCACCTCCCTGGATGAGAGGGAAAGACAATGCCCCGGACCATCCGCCCGCTTCGATCTGCAGGCCTTCGCCGATCTCTTGAGTGCCGACTGACACTGATTTTGAATACCAGCCGATCCGCGTATTGATATCCGTGTTGTTGACGCCGGCTGCGAGGACCCGGACCAGGACACGGCCCGGCGCGGGTAGCGGCGTCGGGATTCGCTCATTCCAGACGAGCTTTTCCGGGCCGCCATGCCCGACCAATTGAACCCCTTGCATGAACGGCGGGATCATCACTCGAAACCTTCGACTCGCGCTATGGTGCTTGCCGCAGACAAGGGCGCGCTGGTGGACAGGGCGTCGCCAGGCAACATCCACATCCGCGCCTTGGCTCGCTCCTTATTGCCGAGAATCAACCGCGCGACAACTCTTAACGGGCTTGCTCGACCGCCGGGCCGGGGAGTGAAACTCTACCTCGCGATCTCGGCCTCATCGAGCTGGCGCAAAGAGACGCCGCAATCTTCATAAGCATCGGCAAGCCCCCCAGCATGGCTGAGCGCGGAGCTTTTAATTGCTGACGCAATGAAGTGGACGGCGACGGTCCACGTGCGCCGATCCGAGCGCGATGATTTCACCAAGAGCCGCTCCTGCTGAGAATGATACGGCATCAAGCGTAGACCGACCGTTAGGTCTGCTATGCGCCATCACCGGACGTTGGGGAGAACGCACACGAGATCGTGGCCGCGCCAATTTTATGTTGATGACATGCGAGTTTGCGCTCATACCGTCAGCCGGATCGCGCGTCGTAGCGTCGCGATCCCGCTCCGCATACAGGCAGAGCCCTCCGAGCGTTGCCTATGATGTTCTGTCAGTGCCGACTCCGAACCTGCGGTGCTTGCCTACTCAGCTGCATCTCGGTGGATCGCCGGGGCTTTCGGGACGACGAGTTGTGCGATCGGGAATGGGAGTGGAAGAATTCAATGTCCACTCGGTGAAATTGCCCTTCCTGTCGTCGTCGATCAGAAAATACGAATTGGGCGGAAACGCACCCGCCGCGAGCCACCGGAATCAGGCACTGCGCAATTCAGCCGACCAGCCTTGATGCGAAGCCTTCCCGACAACCAGCGAGGAAAGGACCAGGCGCACCAACTCAGCCTGCCGATCCGTATTCGTCTTCAGGAAGACGGCCGCAAGATGCGTCTTCACCGTATTCTCCGACAGCCCCCGTTCCACTCCAAAATCCTTCTTCGTCTTACCGGAAACAAGCGCTCCACAGAGCGCCGCCTCCATCTTCGTCATCCCATACGTGCGCATCAGGACGTCCGCGTCAGGAACCGCCGACTCTTCCGGATCCTTGATGAAGACGAGACCGCCACGGCCGCCCTCGCTTGCGACAGGCGGCAGTGCGGTCACGACATAAGGGCGCGCTCCTGATTTTCGTCGCACGCAGATGCTCGGCTCTTCGGCGTCGGCAGGCGCGAGACCGGAGAGCACCCCGACCAGCCTCGCAAGTCCGGCATCGTCCTCCAGGGACTCCGCGTGAAGACGCCCCGAACGCCAGATCAGACCGTCTCCGGATTTCATGATCCGCTCGGCCGCCTTGTTCATCACGACTGTTTGAAGCGCGCCGCCGATCGAAATGACGCCGATGCCGATGCTGTCGAATCCGGCCAATCCGGAGCCGATCACCGATCTCTGCTCCGCCAGCTGCCAATGAATCGAAAATGCCCGCCGCAGATGCGGCGCAAGAGACGTGAGGACGTAGTCCTCGATGCCGTCCGTATCCTCATTCCATTTCGGCTTGACCACGTTGATGACGGTGACCGGAACGATCCCGCGGTTTCCGCCGATCCCGATAAGATGAAGATCGCGCGCGCCGACCGGCAGCATATGGTCACTGTAGATCTCGCTGCGAAGCAGCTCTTTCATAGGCGTGACGTCGCGAATCCGCTCTCTCCGCCTGATTTCGTCCGGACGCGCTCCAATCGCCATGCGGATGACGTCCTTCCGACGGTGGTAGCGAGCATACATTTCGATCACTCCCCGAGGAGTCCCCCTGCTCGCAGCCCAGAACGCCGCCTGCTCCGGCGTCTTCGGCTTCAGGACTGCGCAGGCTCCACATAAACCTCCGGTGAGATCGACGATCTCGTCCATGACCGAGGCCCACACCTCGGGGTTCATGCTTGCCGCGTAGATCTTGTCGGTCAGCGCGAAGAGCTGTCGATCGACCTCTGGTCGATCGCCCTGCATCATTCCCATCTCAGGTCACGGCTCCTCTGTTCCCCGAACGAGCCACTGTTCCCCGAACGAGCCACGGATATTCTATCACAACGATTGAGCGTGAAAAGAGGACGAGGGATGGTTCCGAGGAACCGGACTTCATGCCGACATATCAATGTATTGCGGCGCGTGCGACGACGAACGTCATATCTCGACCATACCTGCCGGCCGCTTCCGGTCCGACCCCGCCCGGCGTCCGCGGCCCAGCGCCGGCCCGATATCCACCCGCACGGAGACTGCCTCGCGCTTGATGAAGCCGATGCCCAAATCGCGCAGGCTGACTGGCAGCCGTCCCTAAAGGACTACCGCCGCCGGATTATTGACGATCTCGTTCAGATGATTGCCCGAGATCTGCACCACGGTGTCGGTCGCGGCGTCGAAGCTGCCGTTGTGATTCACGTCGACATAGACTCTCGTGTCGGTGCCGTCCGTTTCCACGACTGCGCCGCTGGAGCCGAAGGCGGTCCCCGGCCCGGCCCCGAACGAGCCCACGGTCGCGCCGTTGACCACGCCGGGTGCGGCGCCGAGGGCGCTGAAGTCCAGCGTGTCGCCCTCACCCGTGAAATCGAAGCCGGAGATGACGTCCATGTGGTTGAGGACCGAGTCGCCGTCGGTGAGGAAGGTGTAAGCATCCGCTCCGGTGCCGCCGTCGAGCGCGTCCGCGCCGGCTCCGCCCACGATCACGTCGTTGCCGGTGCCACCCTTGATGTCGTCGTCGCCCTTGCCGCCGAGGATAGTGAGGTCGTTCTGCATCAGGGACGCATCGATATGCGCCTCAACCGATCTCGAAGCATCGATCTTCTCGATCTCCGCCGCGTCGGCGTTGGCACCCAGCGTGACATCATAGGTCCCACCGTCGAGCCGCACCCACTGCATATGCGTGACATCCGCGAGGTCGGTATCGGTCAGGGTGGTATCGGTCTGGAACTGCAGAGTGTTGATGCCGCCCCCGCCATCGATTGTGTCGGAGGAATTGAGCAGGCCGCTCTCACGGACCTGGAGGTTATCGTCGGCCGCGCCGAACGTCACGGTGTCGTTGCCGTGGCCGATGACCACCTCCAGCGCGTCCGACCGTGCGGTCCCATCGACCGTCAGGTTGCCCAGCATGTGCGGAGCGTACACCTGACCGATGCCGGCGAGATCGGACAGGTGGCCGAGCGTGATCGAGATATCGTACTTGTTCCCATGGTAGTCATCACGGGCGTCGATAGCCTCCACGTTGGTCACGTTCGCGAAGGCGCTGTCGTCGAGCGACGCGCCGCCCGGGCTGGCTCGGTTCTCGAACGCGATGGCGTCCCAACCGAGCCCGCCGTTGACTTGGTCGTTCTTGTCAAGATGGGACCCGCCGCTGCCGTCGTCGTCGAAAGCGATCCAGTCGTTGCCGGCGCCGCCGATGATCTTGTCCTCGCCGCCGCCGGTGAAGGTCGAGATGTTGTTGGTGGTGCTGGTCACCTGGGATGCATCGATCACGTCGTTGCCGTGCAGCGAACGCTCGACCCAGACGCTGAACGTCTTACTGCCGTCGTAGCCCTCCGTCCCGCTACTGGTCAGGAAATCGTCCTTGATAGTGAGGTGTATCGACTTGGTCGGATCGGAATCATAGACATCAAGTTCCTCGACGTTCTTGAAGCCCTTGAACTGATCGGAGGTATAGGTCCCGCCAGCCACCACGACGTCGTCATAGCCATCGCCGCCGTTGATCTTGTCGGCCGCGGTGAGTTCGCCGGGCTGGGCGAAGAAGAAATAGTTGTCGCCGGCAGAGCCGACGATCGTGTCGGCGCCCTTGCCGCCGCCGCCCTCGACCGCGATGTAGGTCGAGGCATCGACCCCGGAGATGTCGATCAAGTCGCTGCCCTTGCCGCCGCTGACCACGAAGGCGAAGTGATCATAGACGGCACCATTCACGCTGACATCGGCGCCGGTGTCGGCGTTACTGGCGATCGAATCCGGAACGACAATCTTGTTGCCGGAATCGGATAGTTGAATGTGGTCGATATTCGCGGCGTTCGCAAAGGCGGCGGCCGCGATGGCGCCGCCGGTCGTGAACTGCAGCGTGTCCGATCCGTTGCCGCCGTCGATCGTGTCGTTCTTGTCGAAACTCTTGGCATCGATCTCGACGACGTCGTCGCCGTCACCGCCGGTGATCGTGTTGATCTTGGAGCCGGCCATGATCAGGAGGCCGTTCGACGTTCCGCAAGCATCGATCGTCACGTCGACTCCGGCCAAGGCTGCATTCACCGTCTGCAGCCCCGACGCGTCCCAGTCGCCGCCGAGCGTGAGGGAATAGGATCCGGACTTCGCCGCCGCCAGCCGCAGAATCTCGACGTTGACGATCCCGTTGAACGATGCGTCGGCGATCGGGCCGCCATCGTCCAGAAGCACCACCTCGTCCGCCCCGCCGGAGCCGCCGTCGATCGTGTCGTTGCCGTCGAAGTACTGCGACTTGAAGCGGAAGCTGTCGGCGTCGCCCCGGTCGGTTCCGGGCCCGGCCGCCAGGAACTGCATGTCGGTCTGTCCGGCGACGAAGATATCGTCGCCGGCACCACCCTCGACCGACAAGGACTTGCCGCTGTAGTTCGAGAAATCGAAGGTGAAGGATTCCTTCGTATTGCTCGATGTCTCCGTGACGAAGCCGATCCCGGCGTCGGCGACGAAAGCGGCAAAATTGGCGCCGGCGGTGAGCGACTGTCCCGCGGCAGCGTTGTCGAACATCAGGTTCGTGAAGCTGGTGACCTTGGTCAGGCCGGCGAAGTAGGCATCCGTCAGCTTGACCGCGTCGGTCAGTCGGAGATCCCTGAAGGTCGCGTCGCCGCCGTCAAGTTGATCGGCCGCGTTGAGCTTGGACGAGAGGATCAGAACCTGGTTCTCGAGGCCTCCCAATCCGCCGAGCTGGATGTTGTCGGCTCCGGTGCCGGCGATCACCTCCAGCGCGTTGCTCATCCCCGTCGCATCGAGGGTCAAGCCGCCGGCGACCTTCGAGGCGTCGATCATTTCGAGGCCGGAGCCGTCGGCATAGTCGTTCCCGTCGCCGAGCGTGACAAACTGCTCGCCGGTGCCGTCGAAGACCAGCCGCTCGACGCTGGCGAAACCCTCGAAATCGTGGTCAACGAGTGAAGTCGCCACAGAGTTCTTAGCATCGAACGAGTCCAGAATCCTGACCTCATCCGTGCCGAGCCCACCGTCGAACCAGTCGTTGCCGTCGAGGTTGGCGAGCTTCACCCGGAACGAATCGTTGCCGCCCTCGCCGTCGAACCCGTCGTCGCCCTTCGAGGCGATGAAGACCTCATCGGCCGTCCACCCGTCGAATTCCAGGCCCTTCGTGCGGCCGCTGGCGTCCACCGTCAGGCCGACGTCGTAGTCGTTGGAGACGGAGGAGATCCCGGCCGCCTCGGACTGAGCGCCGAGGGTTACCTTCTGGCCCGTGACGTCGCCCTGCGTACCGAGCGTCCCCAGCTCCAGGATGTCGATGTTCCGGACCCCGGTGAAAGCCGCGTCGGTCAACGCCGCCTTGTCGGTGATGAGGATCGTGTCGGTATCGTGGATCGTGTCGTTGCCCACGATATCGAGCAAGTTCGGGTCATGCCCGTTCACCTTGTCGGCGGCGGTGAGGCCGGCGCTGGTGAAGACGAAGACGTCGTCGTCCACGGTCCCGGTCAGCGTATTGGCGCCCTTGCCCGCGATCATCAACATGCCGGTGTAGACGCCGCTGGCATCGACCGATACCGCGCCGGTCGCCGCCGAGGCATCGACCGCGGTGATGCCCGACGCCTCGGCATTGGCGCCGAGGGTGACCGAATAGTTCCCCTTGGTCGCCGAGAGGACGAGGGTGTCCTTCCCGGCTCCGCTGAAGTCCGCGTCCGTATAGCTCTTCGCGGTGGAGAAGACGATCGTGCTGCTCTCGCTGAAGTGCGGGAACGTCGAGTTCGGCCGCAGGCCCGAGCCGTTGCTGAAGATGACATCCGTGGTGTCGTCGTTGAGGTTGCCGGTCTGATCGCCGTCGAGCTCGACCACGAGATCCTTGCCGAGCGACAGGTTCCCGTCGTTGTTGACGTCGACATAGAGGCGGGTCGCGTCGGCCACGTTGTCGTATTGGACGACCACATTGAAGGCGCCGAAGAAGCCCGGCGTGTCCGCGGTGACGAACGCGCCGCTGGCATGCACGTCGATCGAAGAAGTCAAGCCGAAGGCGGAGATGTCGATCTTGTCGCCGGCGTCGAAATCCTCGATAAAGTCCATGTGGTTGGGCGCCGGGCTTCCGGCGGCATTCTGCAGCGAATCGCCGAGATTGGCGAAGACGAAGGTGTCGTCGCCGCCGCCGCCCGTGAGGTCGTCGGCACCGGCGCCGCCGACGATCACGTCGTTGCCGCTGCCGCCCGTGATCGTATCCTGACGGGTCGAGCCGATGATCTCGACACCGTGGGTCATCGCCGAGAGATCGATGACGGCTCCGGCAACCGTCGCCGAGTCCATCCCGCTGGCATCGACGCGGCTGATCCCGGCCGCATCGGCATTGGCGCCGAGCGTGATGTGGTCGGCGTCGCGGCGGAGCTGGAGGACCTGGACGTTCGACACTTCGGCGAGTTGCGCGTCCGTCACCGCCTGACTGCCGTAGAACTGGATGCGGTTCTTGCCCGAAGCGCCGTCGATCGTGTCGTCGTCGGTCAGCTTGTCGTTGTCGAGGAAGCGAACCGTATCATCCTCCGAGCTGCCCAAGAAGGTATCGTCGCCGCCGCCGGCGAGAAACATCACGCCGCTGTCGACCTTCTGACCATCCGCGTAGCTAGACGCATCGACGGTGAGATTCCCGGTGAAGTAGTCCGGATTGCCGTTGACGTCGAATTCATAGCCGCGAACCTGCAGGATGCCGGCAGCAGCGGCATTCGCGCCCAGCGTAATGTCGATGTCGGCCGCGATGCTCTCCGGTGTGACGATGATCTGTTCCACGCTGACGACACCGGCCAGATCGGCGTCCGCAAGCGTCGCTCCCTTTGGGCTGTCGAGATTGCGGAGCGCGATGTTGTCAAAGTTGGATCCGCCCGACACGCTGTCGCCGGCGTTGAGGGTGAACGCGCCATTGCCGTCATCGCGGAACAGCAACCATTCCGATCCGGCGCCGCCGATGATGGTGTCGTCGCCGCCGCTGCTGAATACGGAGACGTCGTTCAGCGCACCGGTCACCGCCGAGGCGTCGATCGTATCGTCGCCGGTCATCGAGTGGTCGATCCAGATCGACAGAGACTTGGCACCGGGGCTGCCACTGTCCGGCGTGGCGTGGGTGAAGTAGTCGTTCTTGATCGTGATGCTGCTGCCTTTGGTCGGATCGGCATCGAAGACGGCGAACTCCTCGACGTTCTTGAATCCCTTGAACTGATCCGAGGTATAGGTTCCTGCCGCGCCGACCACCCAATCATAGCCGTCGCCGCCGTCGATCTTGTCGGCCGCGGTGAGCTCGCCCGGTTTGGTGAAGAAGAACGGGTTGTCGCCGGCGGAGCCGACGACGTTGTCGACGCCGCCGTTGGCGACGATGCCGACATAGGCCGAGGCCGCCACGTTGGAGAGGTCGACCGAATCGTTGCCTTTGCCGCCTTGGACGAGAAAATCGAACGTGTCGTAGAAGGCGCCGTTGACATTGAGATCTGCGCCGGTGTCCGCCGCTTGGACCAGGGCATCCGGCACGACGACCTTGTTGCCTGCGTCGGAGAGCTGCAGGATCTCGAACCCCGTCGTGGCTGCGAAAGCCGACGTCGCGATCGTCCCGCCGGTGGTGAATCGCAGCGTATCGGCGCCGACGCCGCCGGTGAGCGTGTCGCCGGCGTTGAAGCTCTTGACGTCGATGACGACGTCGTCGTCGCCGCTGCCGCCGGTGATCGCGTTGCTCTTGACCCCCGCCAGGATTGTGAGGTCATTGGTCGCGGCGGCGGCGTTGACCGTCACGTCGACCCCGGCCTGCGCCGCATCGACCTTGTCGATCCCGGCGGCATCGGCGTCCGCTCCCAGCGTCACCGAGTAGCCGCCGGACTTGGCGGCGGCGAGCCGGAGAACCTCGACTCCGGTGACGTTGAGGAAATCCGTATCCACCACCGGGGTCCCGGTGTCGAGGATCACGATTTCGTCGACGCCGGATCCGCCTTCGAGCGTGTCGCCTCCGTCGAAGTCCGCCGACCGGAAGCGGAAGCTGTCCGCATCGCCGGCGGCGGCCGGATCCGACCCGATGAAATGCATGTCGACGGCACCGGCAATGAAGACGTCGTTGCCGGCCCCGCCTTGCACCGTGAGTGTTCCACCCGTGTAGTTGCTGAAGTCGAAGGTGAAGGAGGACTTGTCGCTGTCGGAGGTCGCGGTCAGAGCGTCGATGCCCGATGCGGCGATGAAGGCCGCGAAATTCGCACCGGCTGTCAGCGACTGCCCGACAGCATCGCTGTCGAAATCGAGGCCGTCGAAATTGGTGACCTTCAGACCCGAGAAATTCGCGTCGGTCAACTTGACTGCATTGGTGAAGTGCAGTTCGCGGTCGGCCGCGCCGCCACCGTCGATCTGGTCGGCGGCATTGAGCTTGGTGGATAGGATGAGCACCTGGTTCTCTGCGCCTCCCGCTCCGCCGAGCAGGATCTTGTCGGCTCCGGTTCCGGCAAGGACCTCGAGCGAATTGTCCATCCCGGTCGCGTCTAGGGTGAGGCCGCCGGCGACCTTGGAAGCGTCGATCACTTCGAGACCGGTCGCATCGGCCTTGGCTGCGAGCGTCACGTCCTGCTTGCCGGTGCCGTCGAAGGCCAAGCGCTCGACGCTGATCATCTGGGTGAAGTCGGCATCGATGATCTTGGTCGCGGCATTCTTGCCGTCATAGGAATCGAGGATCCGGATCTCGTCGAATCCCTGCCTGCCGTTGTACCAGTCCTGGTCGTCGAAGTTCTCGGCCTTGACCCGGTAGGAGTCATTGCCCCTCCAACCGTCGAACGCGTCGCCGCTCCCGGGACCTGCTGTCGCCGTGCCGATGAAGACGTCATCGCCGTCAGAGCCCCAGAAGTTCAAGGCCTTCGTGGCCCGGTTGCTGGCGTCGACCGTCAGCCCGTATGCGTAGTCGTTTGAAACCGTGATGATGCCTGCCGCTTCCGAAGCCTTGCCCAGGGTGATCTTCTGGCCGATGACATCCATCGGCGTGCCACCCTCACTGACCGAGATCTCCTCGATGTTCTTGACGCCGGCGAGCTGGGAATCGACCAGGGTCGCCTTGTCGTAGATCGAGATCACGTCGTTGCCCGGGATCGACCAGTGGGCGAACACGCCGCCGTTGCCGGCGAAACCGCCGCCGTCGATCTTGTCGGCGCCCGTCAGAAGCTCGCTGGTAACGTAATACGTGTCCTGGCCGACTCCTCCGGTCAGGATGTTCACCCCGGCGCCGGTATCGACCTCGACGCCCTGGGTCATCCCATGAGTGTCTATGGTTTCCTTGCCGGAAGTGTCGAAGGCGTTGACGTAGACGATGCCAGCCGCCTGCGCAGCTTCACCGAGCGTCACGGTGTAGTTGCCGCTGGCCGCCAGCCAGAGCGCCTCGACGTTGCTCACGCCGGTGAATTGTGAATCAGTCAGCACCCCTGCCGCAACGACCTCGATCTGGTCGGTTCCCGTACCGCCGTCGACTGTATCGAACGACTGGAGGTCCGCCGAGACGGGTGCGGCGATGAGATCGTCGATGCCATCGCTGACGCCGTTGGCCAGCGTGTCGATGCCGGAGGTCAAGGTGAAGGTCGGATTGGGCCCGAAATTCAACATCGCGCGCTCCCCGTGCAAAGGAGACATGGCCAGGGAGCGCGGCCGGCCTTTCGGCCCATAGCCCCTTACGTCTCCCGGAAGCCTGCCCCGTGACCTATCGGCTTCCCCGGAAGCCGACGACGACCGCCGTTCAATCGGCAATCGCAATTTGGCGCGATAGTAGGCCGGAATGAAACATCGATGCCTCACCCGTTCAGGTGAGGCATCGATGGACTTCTTAAGCAAGACTATGGGCTTCCATGCGGCTGGATGAAGATCCGACGGAAATCGGGCTCCGCAGGAAGTTTGGAGGTACCTATGCATGTGATCAGGGAGGGAGCGCCGGCGCGCTCGCATTCATGCTGATCGCGGGTCGGACCCGGTCGATCCTGGTGGCGGGCATCCTTGCGGGTGCTCCGATGGCAATCCTCAATGGCGTCGGGCGCCAGGCACTGGCGGAAGATGCGCCGGTGGGATCGGTCGTTACGGTGCAACGCAACTGCTACGGGACGCCGCCGGAAAGTTCCCAGGTCCCGAAATATCCGGGAAACACGGTTGCCCATAACGAGATCCTGGAAACGCTGGCTGGCAGCGCGGCCCTGATCCGCTTTATCGACGGATCGAAGCTGACGATCGGCGCCAAGTCCAAGGTCACACTCGACAACTTCGTCTTCAATCCCGAGCAGAATACCGGCAACGCCATCCTTAACGTCTCCGAAGGCGCTTTCCGTTTCGTCACCGGCGCCATGCCCAAGGGCGGAACCACGATCCAGACCCCAACCGCAACGCTGACCCTGCGCGGCACTGAGGTCACGGTTCGGGTGCAGCCGAACGGCGACACGCTTCTCAACGTGATTTCCGGATTGGTCGATGCCAAGTCGAATGGGACCGGCCAATCAAAGACCGTGGAACCCGGGCATGGCGTCCATGTCAGCCACGGGGGTTTCACCAGCGGCGGCGGCAGCGATCCGAACTCGCAAAGCAACGCGAACGACCAGGAGAATACCGACGACCGGGTGGTCGATGCCGGCTTCGGCGGCGACACAGGCGGCAGCAACAACAGCCGAAATCTCTCGGCCAATACCATGACCCACACCGCTACCCCCTCCGACACCTCGACCCCGGATTCCACGGCTCCAAGCTCCGGCGGGAACCAAGGACCCACGAACGCGGGCAGTAATCACGGCAACAACGCCCATCTGTAGCCCGGTCTCCGATCGAGCGGACGATGATTTCGGTCGTCGTGCCGGCGAGATCGAAAGCCGCGGTACAGGAGGCGGTGGATGTCGAGGAGCGGACTGGCCTCCCCAGGGGGTGCAATGGGCGCGGTCTAAAAGTCGTGTCTTGCCGTAAACCTATGACACAACCTGCTTCTATGACACACTCAAGCCGTCGATATCCCAATAACTAATTGATAAAAACGAACATCATACATCGGTGAGATCAGGAGGCCTGGTTCAATCCCAGTACCGCCCACCACCGCTTTCCCGAGGTAGAGCGGCTCAATCTCACGAACGGCCAGATCCAAGTCTCCGCCTTGCGCCAGGAGCTGCGCCTTGATGCCAACCAATCAGCAGCTGGGCGGCACCGGCGTGAGAGGCGAGGTCCGCAGGATGCGATGGCTGCGAATGGTGCCGAGATCGTGTCCGAGCGGATCGGCGAACTGCGCCTGCTGGAAGGCGACGCCGGCGAAGGGCGATGCGAAAGGATCCGCGGGCGGCGGTTCCGGCATATCGGCGGCGCCAACCACCTCGCCGTCGCCGAACTTGTAGATCAGCGGGATCATGTTGCCGCCGGGCAGCAGCTCAACCGCCAGCACGGAGAGCGGTGCATCGGGCGGCAAGGCGACCTTGCCGAGGACGCTCTCAATCGATTTCAGATCGAACTCCGCCCGGCCAAGCACGTCGCGGGTGCTTCGGCGCTTCCGATCGGGCGCCGGATTCTGGTCAAATTGCGGCCAGGCGAACTTGCGTCCCAGGAGCACGTTGCGCCATGTGGCACCGTCGGCCTGCATGACTTGGGCGTAGAGCATGACCCAGATCCGGGTTCGCGGATCGCCGGCAGCGGCGTCGGTCAGCTTCTGGTCCGCATAGACCGGCGTCGCGTAGGGGGCAGTCACTGTAATGTAGGGCGGCCGCTGAAACACACCGGCCGGGCCGCTGGTGGGCACCACGCGCTGCGCGATGCAGGCAAGCGATGGGGCAGGATGCTGAACACCGGCAACCCGCAGCGGCCGACCGAAGCGGGCTTGCGCGGTCGACCATGCGCCCTTGTGACCGACCCGGATCTCGTAAGTCCAGAAGCCGAACAATTCGGGCGCATCCGGCGCGATGCCCGGCGGCAGCGGCAGCGCGAAATGCGTGCCGGTATCGTCGGGTATCAGCTCCACCATGGCGTCAAGGCCGGAGAAGTCCTCCGGTTGGTTCGGCACGATGACGCGGATCTGCTCCGGATCGATTGGAAGCTGCGGCGGGTCAGGCTCCGGCGTCGATGGCAGGTTCTGCGCGGCGTAGACTTCGGGATCGAACTTGTCGCCCAGGATCTGGATCGGAAACAGCTTGTGCGTGAGGTCGCCCGACAGCAGCGGATCGGGACCATAGGCAAGCACGCGGGCGAACAGCCGATCGTCTGGATCGGCGACCGGCTCATCCATCTGCAGCCAGAGCGCACGGTCGCGCTGTGTCGTCCAGGCATAGGCCGGTTCGTCGCGGACATAGGGCGATAGCGCCACACCAGCCGATACGAGCCGCGGCATCTGCGCCGGCGCGGAAGCGATCGGCAGCAGCATGTCCTGGGTCCAGGCGAGCGCCGCATCGCCGGGTGCAGCAGCAGGCTCCTTGAGCTGCGGCCGGACGATCCAGGTCGGCTGCGCCACCCGCGGGAATGTGCCCGGTGCCGGTGTTGGATCGATCGCGTCGAAGAAAATCAGCCGCGTCGTGGCCCGGCGATCCGGGAATTGCGCGTCGTCGCCCTGCAACGCAAGCACGTTGACCGCGAAGCGAAGATCGATCTGGCCGACGACCTGCTCGGCGTTCCACGGCGAATCCCTACGGGCGACCTCGAAGCCGCGGTCCTGCAACCCGTCCCAGGTCCAGTCACGATCCAAGTCCAGCGTGATGGCCACCAACCAATGGTCCCTGAGCTCGCCTTCGGTGGCAAAGGTGATGGTGCCGGAATCGCCGGACAGCGAATGGCGCAAGGCGCGCGAGGCGCCGAAGACGACGCGGCGACCAGGTTTCGGCGCAAACTCCAGGTTGGCGACGGTGAGATCGAGCTGCTGCGCGAGGCGCTGCGGCAGGTAATCTCCCGGCTGAAGAAAGATGCCGTTCAGCTGCCGCTCCGGTACGCCAGCGACGAAGAGAGCGGCTTCATCGAGTGCCGGCGCACGGGTCATCAGGTCCACGGTCATGCCGAAACGGACGCCGTCGTCGGCGTAACGGTTCGGTACTGCAGTGCAGACCGGCGTCAACCGCAGGCGCACGTCGCGGGCGCGCGGGATCGGCAAGGCATCCTGCGGACCCGGCGGATTGCCGGCGATATCTGTGACGAAGGCTTCAAGGTTGTGGACGTCGATGTAGTCGAGCGCGATCGCAAGCGGCGCCGGGTCGACCAAGGGATTGTTGAAGTCATAAGCGGCGAAGTTGCGGCTCACCTTGTAGATCTCGCGGAACTGCCCGTCCTGGGTTCCCGCGGGTCCCGGATCATGCACCGGCAGCCGAACCTGCACGGAGATCTGCACCTCGGCGACGTCGGGATCGGCGACACCGATCGCCGCCTGACCCGCTTGGGCCGCGGCCACCTGGGTGAAGAGGTTGCCCGGCCCTTCCAGCACCTTCGCGCGATCGACGCCGGCGAAGATGAAGTCCGGGTATCCCATCAGCGGTCGCTGCAACGACAGGTTGGCGATCTGACGAATGACGTCAACGGCGCCACCGACCACCGGCGGCGGCGGATCGGTCAGCACACGTAGGGCCTTGGGCGGCACATGGCGCAGGAAACGCAGCTTGGTGGTCGGTGCCGGCGACGGTCGCGACGGTCCTGCCGCAGTCGGAGCGGGACCGCCGCCGGTGAGATCGGCGAGGCGGCAACGGAATTCGTATTCTTGCCCGTACATGAGCTCGATGCCGGCGCCATCCGGCGCATAGCTGCCGGATTGCGGGTTCAACGGTTTCCCGTCGGCGTCCAGAGGCGCGCCGCCGGTCAGGCGGTAGAGCGTATCGTCGTTCACCACCAGCGACCGGCCGTGCCAACGGGTGAAGTAGCGCGGCAGCCATGCCTGCTTCGAATCCGCATCGATGTTGCGCGCGGGCGCCGCGTCCACGCTCAGCTCTCCAGCGAAGGGGTGCGAGAATGCGGGATCCGCCTGGCCCTGCGGGAACTCCAGGTTGGCCGGATTGCCCGCTGCGTCGATCGAATGGACCCGACAGAGCGAACGCCATCCGTGGCCCGCGGTCTTGACGTCGATGCGATAGCCGGAGACGCCGAGCGGAGCCTCGACCGACGGCTTCATCACGCTGCCACCGAGTCTGACACGGGCGGTTTCGAGCTGGCGGTTGTGCCAGATCACGACCTGCTCGTCGTCCCAGCCGAGATCGACGCCACAATCGGTCGCCGGCCGCAGCTCGTTGTGACCGCTGCTGGCGGCATCCGCCGTGTCCGGTTGGAAGGAATGCATGATCTTGGCGAAACCGTCGTCATAGACCGCCGCTTCGGCGAGCGGGTCGTCGTATCCGGCCTGGCTGGCTTGGCCGACCGGGAACAGGACCGCGGCAAAGAGGCTACGCGGGTCTGCGCTCAGCGCGGGCAGACGCGCTGCATAGCTGCGGATAGCATCAGGCGGCGGCACGAACTGACCGGGCGCGGTGGGATCGAGCTCGAAATAGACCCAGCCGCCGTCCTTGAGCTGCGTGATGTCGGGGACGTCGATGCGGATGTGACCATAGAGCAGCCCCAGCGCCGCTGCGAGTTCCGGCTGCCGGAGGGCATAGGCGATCACCTTGCCCCAGGAGAGCGTGTCCGAGGGCTTCTTGTCGCCCGCACTGCCGCCGGGCACGTCGCGCAGCGCGCAGCCGAATGCGTCGCCGACGCCGGCGTCGTCGGTGCGCGGGCGCTCGAAGGCGAAGGCGCCGGTGTAGCTCGGCGGCAATTCCTTCTTGATCCGTGTATCGCCGAGCTTGGTGAGGCGAGCGGCCTGTTCCGCGGGTGTCGGCGGCGCATCCGAGATAAGCAGGGTGTCGCGCAGGGCTTCGAACAGCGCCTGGGCGCCCGCCGGCGGCGTCAAGGTCTCGGCAACCGGCGGCAGGACGGCGCCGGCGGTCGGATTGGCGGACCAGAACCCGTTGAGCCCGCTGAGCACGACGGCGCGCAGCTTCCATTGCGTACCGGCGAATTTCGGCATGCCAGCGCCGAGTGGAAAGAGCGGGCTGCCGGTCGGCACCATGAGGACGCGCAGATGGATGACACCCGGTTCCCAGCTCTGGGGAAAGGTGAAGATCGAGAGCTTGAGGTCGGTGAGCGCCATATCTTACCTCAGAAACGGTCTTACCTCAGAAACGTCGCAGCTCAGAACGGCAGGCTGACGGACGGCGTGGTGATGTCCTGGCGGAACTGCCAGTAGTCGTCCCAGTCGATGTCCACCACCCAGCAGACCGAGATGTGGATGCCGACCGAGACCGAAGCGACGAACCCGATCGTGTAGGGACCGAGCTTGGTCGGGAAAGGCGGCGGCAGCGCCGGCAACGGGCTCGGCGGGATGATGCCCAGGCCCGCGGCCAGCGTGATCGTGGCACTGGCCAGTCCCTGCAGGACATCGACGCTCGCGCGGCCCGAGAGGATCGCCTTCAGCAGGAACGGATCGACGCTGGTATTGAGCTCGACGGCGAGCGTGATGGAGGCGCTGCCGGCGGCGATGCCGAGATCGATGCAGAGGCCGACGCCGATCCCACCCTGCACCAGGATGTTGAGGCCCTTGTTGTTGACCCCGACCTGGACGCAGCCGGTTCCGGCGAGCGGCGAGACGACCCAGCGGAAGGGCTTCTCCGAACTGCCGAGGCCGGCGATGAACTCGATGCCCAGGGGCGAGAGCTCGAGCGCCACGCCCATGGCGACGGCGATGTCGGTGAGCTCGCCGGTGCCGAGCGGCAGGGTCGGCAGGGCGAACTCGTTCCGCACCGTCAAGCGGCCCTGGGAGAACCCAACCTTCAGGCCGGCATCGGCGCCGCCGGGCAGGAAGCGGGCGACCTGCTGCACGTTACTGAAAATGTCCTGCAGTATTTCCAGCAGGCCGACGTAGTTGACGTTGAGGTTGTCGAAGGTCGGTGAGCTTTTCTCGTCCGCCTTGACGTCGGCGAACATCTTTATGAGATCGTCGCTCTTGTATTTCACCACGAACGCGACGCGCTTCAGCGAGATCGACCAGCGCGGCGATTGGGCCGGCGCCACCTTCATCGCGACCACGGTCTCGTGCTTTGCCTCATCGCAGTAGCGGATGACGATCTTGACGATATCGAGATCCATCAGCAGGGTTTCGCGCGGCTGGCCCGAGACCGGCTTGATTGTAAACTGCTTGTCGAAGCCGAAATCGCCGCCGTTGACGTTGACGCCGTTCAGCGTATCGAAGTCGAACGCATCGCCGAGATTGGGGAAGATGCCTGCGGCGTTGAACAGCGACGCCACGTCGGCGAAGCTCGGCGCCTGCGGCACGGCGATCTGAGAGACACCACCGATCGCCTGTGGCCGCGCCATGAACAGCTTCTGCGTCCCGACCGATTGCAGCAGGCCGTAGAGCACGTTCGGGGTGTCACCGTCGCCGAGCCGCTTGATGTCCGCAGGATCGGCGATGTGCCACTTGTCCGAGCCTGCCGCCGGCGCAACCGGACGCACCAGCGGCGCTGCGAATTGCGGGTCGAGCGCGTTGGGCGCCGTGTCCGTCGATTTCATGCGCCCGAGGCTCCAGGCCCCGTCCCGGGGCAGCAGCGGCGTTCCGCGAAGCGCGCCTACCAGCTGCGGATCGACCGGGTCGTCGTTGCAGGCGACTGTCGCCTGGGAGCAACGCTGGGTCAGGCTCGGGTTGCCGGCCACTCCGCCGACCGCGACGGTGCAGGCGATCGGCGCCACCGCCGGCCCCTTAATCTGCAGCAGCTCGAAGAGCTGCGCACGGCTCGCCGGCATGGCGAAGGGATCCGGCTGGCCGTCGATCGTTCCCGCGTAAGTCGTTCCGGTGATCTGGATGAAGCCATCGATCTCGCGACCGGGCACGTGCGTGCCGCCGGCAGAGGCGACACCGCCGGCGAGCACCGTCACGCCCGGGTCGACCAGCAGGTCGGCGTCGAACTTCACCGGCTGGAAGATCGTCCCATCGGAGGGCAGCGGGAATTGCGGCGCAGAGAGACGGATGTTGCGCACGTTGATGACGCCACCGACTGCGCCGCGGTGGATCTGCGCATCGCCGAAGGCGGGGTCGATCGGCGGACTGTAGACCACGCCTTGGACGTCGGCGCTTTTCGGGAACAGGAACACGCCGTCGCTCGCGGCGATCCAGCCGCTGTCCTCGCGGAGCACCCAGCCGCCGTTGGTGCGCTTGATGGTGATGATGCGCACGACCTTGACGCACCACGGATACAGCCGCGACTCCATCTGCACCACTTCGTAGCTGGTGCGGCCGACGATCACGTCGAATCGCGCCTCGGTGATCGCAGGTCCGAGCGCGAAGCGGTCGCGCCAGTCGCTGAACAGACTGGCACCGTAGCCCGTCAGCTCGTAGCGCTCGAGCGGCACGCCCTTCTTGCCGAAGCCGAAATCGCCGATCCACCGCGTGCGGATGTTGGCGCTGAGGACCCCCGCGGCGTAGTCGTTGGTGTCCTCGGTGGTCGTGTAGCTCGGCTGCGGGAAGGTGCGCTCGCGGCCTGGTATCTTCGAGGGCGGTGCCTCGATCCGGAGCTGCCGACTGCCGAGCAGCGCGCCGGCGAAAGACGGTTGATGCAGACCGAACGAACCCCCATCGGCGATGAAGGTGGACTGCCCGTTGGCATTGCCCAGTATCTCGGTATCAAGATTCGCGATGATACCGAAGGGCAGCGGCAGCCGCGCTTCGAAGGCCCGCTCCTTCTCCACCGCCGAGATGTATTCGAGCAACAGCGGCGTCGGCTCGACCGGCACCAGCGTGACGCTGTCCGCCTGCAGCAGCGCGACGCCGCCGTCATTCGGCGCCGGCACCAGCGGCGGGTCGCCGGATACGAACGTCGGCTGCTTGGTCAGCATGGGCTCCCAGGAGATCGGCGGCAAGGTGAAGATGCCAACCTTGCCTGCCGGCGCCCGGAGCGACAGGCCCTGGAGCGACGTCGTGGCCAGACTCTCCAGGGGAATCATCACGCCGAACTGATCGGCGTTGCTCGAGAGATCGAGCATGTAGAGCGATATCTCGATATCGGCGAGGCGACCCACCTGATTTGTGGCGGGCGCGGCGCCGAATGTCTCCACCGCGAAATTGAGGAGCGGCTTGTCCGGGGCGGTCCAGCCGACGATAGCGCCGAGCCAGCCGATCGGCTCGTTCCCGCCGAACAGGGTGGTGTCGAAATTCGCGGCATAGGGATCGGGCAGCGTCGGCAGTGCCGCATAAGACTGGAACAGCAGGCCGACGCGACCCGAGGCGATGCCGTCCTCTTCGAGCCGACCTTCGAGCACCAGCAGTGTCGGCGGACGCACTTTCAGGAGCAGGTTTTCAAGGGCGAAGGCCAGGAACGGCGCCTGCAGGGATCCGACATCGATGCCGAAGAGAAAGACGGTGCTCGAGGTGGCGGTCTTCACCTGCACGAGGATCGCCAGGGGCATGCCGACGGCGATCCGTCCGCCATCGGCGGACAGCGGCCGGTCGAGATGCCCCACCGCCTGGCCGACCGCCAGCATTGCCTCGGAGAATGCCGAGCTGAAATAGGTGAGCGTTGCGCCCGCCGGTGCGGCGAATTCCACGCGCGAACGCCGGCCGGTGCTGGGCTCGTTCCAGAGATCGAAATCCTCGACCAGCGGATCGACGGCGGTCTCGGCGACGCTCACGATCGAGCCCGGCGCGAGGAGCAGCTTCGCCGTGGAGAGAGGGACGGGTGCCGGATGCGCACTCCACTTGGCCGAGAGGCCGGCACCCAGCGCCAACCACAGGGCACCGGCGCCGATCGCCTCGCCGAGCTTGTCCGGCTGGGTGACGGTGACCGGAACCGACCAGCCCGAACCAACGATCGGCGCCTGAGGTCCGCATTGGAAGATTTCGGACTTCGGCACGCCGAAATCGAAGGCCTCGACCGAAGCCGAGCAGGGAATGATGAGGGATTGCGTCGCCGGGTCGTAAAGCGGCTTCTCCTGGGACCGCGTCAACTGCGCCGTTGCGGCGTAGGCTCTCAGCATGCCGTCGCCGAGCCCTATGGACTTCATCCCCGTCACACCGAAGTCCAGCTCCAGGCTTGCGGGAAGATCAATCTGAGCCGCTTGGACGTCTCCGCCGACCTTGGCGTCGGGGTCCGCCGCCCTCGGCGGATCCAAGGTCAAGTGCAGTTGCGCTTCCCATGCTCCAGAGACGACAATCGACTGCGCGACACTCGTCGCGGGTCCGCTCAGCCTCAGAGTTCCGCCCTTGATCTTGAGACCGATGAACTCGTCGCCGGGCCGAGCGCCGGCCAGCAAGGCGGTCGGCAACCACACGCTTCCGGCGGCGAGCCTGAGGATGCGATCGGGCGGCAGGCCGGCGCCCTGCAAGGGCAGCAATGCCATCAGCCGCGCCGGCATGAGAGGGCTGGGCTGCGAGTACAGACCGATCCGATGCACGGGCTCAAAGATGTCGATCCAGATCTGTTCGCCCAGCTCGTTGACGAACGGACCATGGGATCGGGTCGGAGCCTGTCCGCGCGCCCATTCAGGGGCCAGCGGCCCGATCGGAACATCGACCGGCAAGCTGCGGATTGAAGCCAGCGTGCTCGATGGTTGAACCGACCCGGCCTCAGGTGCAGGCGCCGCGGGTTGCGCGGCGCTGGGCATCCGACGTATGGCATCGGGCAACAGGATCGCCGGAGAAATCACATGGCCCTGGGCGCGTGTCGCACGGAACGCTGAGACCATCGGCCGACGCGCCGATGGCAGCAGAGTCTCGCTCGCCTGGCCGCCTCGCAGCGCACGCACGATGTCAGCCAGCGCCTTATCCAGCTGTGCCTGGGTGGTTCCCCCCGCGCCGGTGACCGGCCGCAGCACACCAACAACCTCTCGCGGCCACGCCGCGCCCGTGAGCTGGTCGACCATTGCGCTTTCCCACAACGGTTGAACATCGCACCGTCGGGCCCGGCGGCGCGTCGCACTAGAGAAGGAGCATGTGCATATTATATTATGCGGCCTCAACGACCGCCGAACCGTTTTTCGAAATCTTGGGCGAACTGCAAATATCCGTCAAGCGAATGACGGTGAGTCATGGAGATTTCGCGAAACTCCAGATTCATCGTTTTGCTCGATCTTACACGTGAGAGATAGCTTTCTCTCGCGGAGCTAAGACGACGATCCACATTGAATCTGCCGCGACCGCTATGCTCACAGCTGACCTAGACGTCGACCTGCTCCGCGATCGCCAGGGCATCCTCGACCTCGATGCCAAGGCATCTGACGGTGCTTTCCAGCTTGGCATGGCCGATCGAGACCTATCGATGCAACCCAGCTATCGACCAGCCGCGCGTCTTGGCGGGTGGAAATGCTCCTCTTCGGGTTGAGGCGGCTTGGGAACAGCGGCCCTGGTTCGCGGCCACCCAACTGATGCAGCCATCTCTGAATCGCTGAACTCGTCGGCTCCGTAATTTCGAAGGTGGGCCGGCCGGGAGGTCAGCTCAGCGCGCCACGAGCGGCCGCAGATTGGCGGCACAGCACTGGTCGCTTAGCGGGGCCGGCAAGTGTCGAGAGGCGATGCGGGCGCTCGGCGAGGCAGGCTGAGTCTATGACACAGTTCGGGCCCTATGACGCAGACGTCATCCGTCTTCCAAGCCATTGTATCTACGTTCCAATTTCATTGACTGCCGTTGACAGGACTGCTTCAATCCCAGTACCGCCCACCATCGCGCAACCTGACTCCCTGACACGCTCGCCCCTGATTGCCCTGCAGGCATTGCCATTCGCCTCGCCATTCGCCGCGTGTGATGCGTGATCGGCGAAGCTGGACCCGGCCTCGATCCTCCCCGAAGGAGCTCCTGCAGTGGACATTCCGCGGATATTCACCGTCAGCGAAAGCGCTCACCGCATCCATAATCCGTTCACGCCGGAAGAGCTGGCCGTTCTCGGCGTCGCCGACCGGGTCGAGTTCATCCGCGGAGACGCCGCCGGCTATGTCTCCGACAAAGAAGTCGACGTGGCCGCCTGCATCGGCGCCACCTGGATCAGCGGCGGAGTCGCCGGCACCATCGCGCTTCTGGCGAAGAGTCACCGTCCGGGAGGGGTCATCCTCATCGGCGAGCCATACTGGCTGCGATTGCCGCCGACGGAAGAGGTCGCCCAGGGATGCCGCGCCGGTTCCGTCTCGGACTTTCTCCTGCTTCCGGAACTTCTCGCGTCTTTCGGCACGCTCGGCTACGACGTCGTGGAGATGGTCCTGGCGGACCAGGACAGCTGGGTGTTTGCGCTCATGTCGGCCGCTATATCTTAAAGGAGATCCAGCATGGACGGCTTCACCGGCGGCTGCCTCTGCGGCAACGTACGCTTCGTGGCGACGGGGCGGCCCTACCGGGTCGGGATTTGCCATTGCCTCGACTGCCGCAAGCATCACGGCGCCTTGTTCCACGCCTCCGCGATCTTCCCGGAGGATGCCGTGACCATCGAAGGCGAGACCCGGGACTATGCCGGGCGGTGCTTCTGCCCGCGCTGCGGCTCGTCGGTGTTCTCGCGCAGCGCGGACGAGATCGAGGTGAACCTGGGATCGCTCGACGCGCCCGACCAGCTGAAGCCGACCTACGAGCTCTGGACCGTCCGCCGCGAGTCCTGGCTGCCGCCGTTTCCTCTCACCAGGCGATACGAGCGCAATCGCAACGGCGCGAGCCGCTTCGAGGAGTGAGACACTTGCAGGATTGCGACGGCGGCCGAACTGTGACGGCCTTCTCTTCCGTTCGGATGCGGGACCGCGCAGAATCGCCTCCGCCAGGAACGGAGGGCCGACATGGATCGCGCCATCAGCACCATCGTCTTCTGCGGCGTGCTTGCCGCCGCCGGCACCGCTCCAGTCTCGTTCCTCTATCGCCGCTTCGCCGAGCTGGTGTTCCGGGAGATCAATCCGGCCGAACGCGATGCTGCCGGCTCCGAACACGCGGAAGCGGACGCCTTGATGATGGCACATCCCTAGAAGAGTTCTTCGCGCGGCCTAGTGCAGCTTCTCAATGCAGCTTCGGGCCGCGCATCATCTTCGCGCGGTCGACCGACTTCACGGTGACGTCGAAGGTGACGTTCCGGCTGTGCAGCGTCAGCGGCACGTCGACCCCGGCACTGCCGAGCGCCCAGAGCTTGCGATAGAGCTCGAGCAGCGTGGTCACCTTCTCGCCCTTCACCGCGAGGATCACGTCGCCGGTCTTGAGTTCGGCCTGGGCGGCGGGACCCTTGGAGGCGATGCCCGCCACGACCACGTGATCGTCGATCTCCGTGGCGTAGAGGCCGAGCCAGGGCCGCGCCGGCTTGTTGACTCGTCCATAGGCGGTCAGGTCCGGCAGCACCGCCTTCAGGAGATCCGTCGGCACCATCATGTTGATCGGCTGCGCGGCCTTGCCTTCCGGCGCCCGTTCGAGCTGCAGCGAGCCGATGCCGATGAGGTCGCCGCGTTCCGATATGAGTGCGGTGCCGCCCCAGTTCGGATGCCCGGGGGCGACGAAGATCGCCTCGTCGAGGGCGTATTCCCAATAACCGGCGAAGGGCTCGCGGGCGATGACAGTGCCGGCCACTGAATGCGCGCGGCCGCCGGCGCCGCCGGTGACGGTGCGGCTGCCGATCCGCGCCTCATGCGACGAACCGAGCGCGAGCGGCGCGAGATCAAGCCGGCCCAGCGCCTGCACCAGGCCGAACCCGGTCTCGTAATCGACGCCGATCACATGGCCCGCCACCGCCTTGCCGTCACCGCGGTGGATCCACACCGTCTCGGCTTCCATGATCAGGTAGCCGATGGTGAGCACGAGGTTCTTGTCGATGACGACACCGTTGCCCGCGCGCTCCGTTCCCAGCGTCTCCGCGGTGAACGCATCCGCCGGCACCAGCGCATGGAGGCCCACCACGGCCTCGAGCGCCTGGTCGAGGTCGAAGCCGTAATCCCCGGGCCGCGGCTGCACCGCTGCAGCGACCTTGTATTCCATCAATGGCGCCATGAGCCCAATTCACAAGCGATCACACCCGGCGCGGATTGTAGCATCAACGCCGTCCGATGCGCCACCGACGCCATGCCTGCTTGTCGGCCGAGAACCGCCGCCATCAGAGCGAATCCAAAGCCACCGAGGACGTCCTCCGTGCTGAGGCCGTCGGGCGAGACTTCGCGATCCAAGCGCCCCTTCTGCATCACCAGCACGCGACTCGAGAGCGCCGCGACGAAGGTCAGTTCCTGATCGACAATCAAGATGCTGGTCCCACCGGTGCGACGCACTGCCTGCAGGCGCTCGACGATCTCGGCGGCGATCGAAGGCTGCACGCCTTCGGCGATCTCATCGAGCAGCAGCGCCGACTTGCGCATGCCGTCGCAGCCCACGATACCCAGCGCGTCAAAGCCCGTCGTCCATCGCCGAGACGCCACCAACCTTCTCCCGGGGGCGAGTGGATCATCTGCGGGTCGATGGCCGGCACTGCCCGCTTCGCTTCATTCACTGTCCGCTTCGCTTCGCGGAGGCAATCGCGCGCCTGAACGAGCGCTGCGCTCTCATACGTACCTGCCGACGCCGGACGTTGTCGTAAAGCTCCACGCGAAAACTGTGAAGACCGACACACCTTCCGCAGAAATGGAGCGAACCTCCTCAAATCCTGATGGCGTCTCCCGCAAGGAAGCCTACGCTGAGGAAGCGGGGACGGTCGTACACGCCGATTGGAGGGGTACATGACGAGCGAGATCTTTCGGTTCGTAAACCTTCGGGGCACGCTGCGCGATCCCAACGGCCCAGCCACCACGCCCCCCATCGGGCTCACTTCCGGCGATCCGACGACGCTCAACACGGATCTCAGCAAGATGCGGGCGTCCGGCGGCGATCGCAGCAAGCTCGCGGGCATCGCGGCGAAGTTCATCGGCTCCGACCAGTACGCCCTTCGCGCCGCTTTGCCGGTCGACATCCCGCGCCTCAGCGCCTGGTATGCGAGCCAGCCTGCGCGCGCTTCGGCCGCGACGCTCGCCGCCGGCGTGAAAGCGCTGCTCGGAGTCGATGTGAAGACATTGGTCACCTCGGCCGGATACGTGCAAACCCGTCGCCGCATCGCCGACAGCGTGCTCGCCCTCACGGTCCAGGGCGAGAACAGCAAGGACAAGGCCATCGTCTCCGGCTACATGCGGCTCTGCGGCCTGCTCGAATTCCTCGCCACGGCGCCGGCGACGACGATCGACCGCGACCGGGTCGTCGGCACGCGCATCCTGTTGCCGTCCGAGATCTTCCCGCTGCCTCCGACCACGAACCCGCGGGACGCGGAGGCCGACCAGGCCGCGGCCGACCGCGCCAAGCAACGGGCGAAGGACGAAAAGTCGATCGAGCAGCTGGCACAACAGATCTCGGACATGCAGAGCGCGATCACCGAGCTGCACGGCGCCTTGCGTGCCGATACCAACGATTTGCGCCAGGCGAAGTCGGTTGGCACCACGGTTTCGGCCAAGGCCGCCGCCGGGGGCAAGGCGGCGAAGGCCGCTGCAGGCAAGACCGTCTTCCGACCGTCCTCCGGGCCGCTGTCGGCGGGTGTCCTCTCCGCGAAGGCGGTCGGCAAGCTGAGCGCCACGACCAGCAAGATGCTCGGAAATCTCGGCGTCGCCAACCAATTCGTCGACGTGCCGTATGCCGTCGTCTCGTTCGAGGGGCAGATCGCCACCACGGCGGCGAAGCTGTTCCAGGCGCCGAATGCCCGCACGGTGACCCGGGTCGGAGACCAGTGGATCCCGCGCGGCAATGCCGGCCTTCTGCAAGGGTTCAGCGATACCTGGAGCACGCCGGGATCGTGCTCGGCGCCGGCGACGGACGATCCGTCCAGCGCCACGCCAACGGTACCCGCGACCACCCAGAGCGCCATTCGCCCGATCGGCGTCGCCGACCTGCTGCTGGTGCGCCAGGAGCTGAAGCGCTACGAGCTCGGCGAGATCGCCCACGTCGAGAACGTCATGAAGACGGAGTCGCGTCGCCGCAAGCATCGCGAGGTAACGAAGACCACCGAGACCGTGACCGAGGAGACCGAGGTCACGAACGAGGAGAGCCGCGATCTCGAGACCACCGATCGGTACGAGCTGCAACAGGAATCGGACAACGTCGTCAAGGAAGACAGCTCGCGGAACCTGGCGCTCTCGATCTCAGCGTCCTATGGGCCGTTTGCATCCGGCACCGCCAACATCAGCAGCGCGACCGGCGATTCCAAGGAGACCACGACCAAGAACGCGATGAACTACGCACGCGAGGTCGTGGACAAGGCGGTCAAGAAGGTGCAGACCCGGGTGCTCGAGCGCCGCACCGTGACCACGGTGCACGAGGTCGCCGATATCAGCCATCATGACTTCGACAACACCAAGGGCACCGAGCACGTCCAGGGCGTGTACCGCTGGCTGGACAAGATCTACAGCGCCCAGGTCACCAGCTACGGCCTCCGGCTGATGTTCGAGCTCGTGGTGCCGGAGCCGTCCGCCTTCTATCGCTATGCGCTGACCGCGGCGCCGCCGGAGGGCATGACCCTCACGCTGCCGGATCCGCCGGGCTATTGCCATCATCCCTCAGGCACCTTCGTCCCGCTGGCGCCGAGCGACGTGTCCCCGGCCAACTACCAGTTCTGGGTCAGCAAGTACGGCGTCTCCGGCATCGACCCGCCGCCGCCGCTGCACAAGACGATCGGCATCACGCTGGCCGAGGAGCCCGCCGACGGCGACGATTTCACCACCATCATGAACAACGATCTCCAGGTGCCGAGCGGCTATGCGGCCGAGCGGGCCTGGGTGGGCGGCGAGCCGTTGCTCTATGACGGCGCCACGCCGCCGGCCTTCGTCAACTTCCACGTTGGACGCACCGAGATCAACGTGAACGAGGCCGGCCCGATGAACGGCGAGGACGCCGCCATCCCGGTCGTCGCCCATGGCTACTGCGTCGCCGCCGTGGCCGTCACCATTGAGGTGCTCTGCACGCGGATGCCGGAGACGCTCGCCGCTTGGCAGCTCTCGACCTACAACAAGATCGTCGGCGCCTATAACGACCTGAAGAGCCAGTACGACGCCGCCCTCAGCCGCCTGGAGCTCAACGCCCAGTCCGGCAGCGGCGTGCTCGGCAAGAATCCCGACGCCAACCGCGAGATCGAGCGCCGCGAGCTGAAGCGGCAGTCGATCTCGCTCTTCACGAACCAGCAATACGACGACTTCGACGCGATGCGGCGCGGCGTGCCGCCCTACGGCTATCCGCAGATGAACATCGCCGAGGCCGCGGCGGAGGGATCGTATATCGAGTTCTTCGAGCAGGCCTTCGAGTGGGTGAACATGAGCTATCTGTTCTACCCCTACTTCTGGGGCCGCAAGGCCGAATGGCCCAACTACCTCCGGCAGGACGACAGCGATCCCTTGTTCGCGCAGTTCCTCCAGGCCGGCGCAGCGCGGGTACAGATCCCGGTGACACCGGGATTCGAGCAGGCCGTGCTCTACCTGCTGCAAACCGGGAACAAGCCCTGGGAGGAAGACGATTCCGCCTTCCAGATCCAGGGATCGCTCTACAAGTCGATGGTCGATGAGATCATCGACGAGCAACGCGGCGCGTTCAACAAGGGCCAGGGCACGATCGCCGTGACTCATGGCGGCACGACGGTGACCGGAAACGGCACCGCCTTCGACCGCACCCTGCACATCGATCGCGACATCATGATCGCCTATCGCATCTACCGGGTGATCGACGTGGTGTCGCCCACCGAGCTCACGCTCGACCGCGGCTATGTGGATGCCTCGGCCACCGGCATCCCCTACTCCTTCGGCGGCCGCCGGGTCGGCGATGCCTGGGAGGTCAAAGTGCCGACCAGTCTCGTCTTCCTGCAGCCGGACAACAGCCTGCCGGACTTCACGGACGCCTGACCGGTCGGGCAATGGCAGACGATCCTGCGTTCTCTCGCGCGCGGCTCTCGCTCAGCGTCCTCACCCAGGCTGTCTTCAACGAAGCCAAGGTGCTGGACGCGCGCGACTGGCAGATTCTGGCCGGCTTCAGCCGGTACAACAAGGTGGACCTGACGCCCAACGGGGTGACGGACGTCGCCCGCGCCAAGCGCCTCGGCATCACGAACAAGTACATGGCCATCGTGCAGAAGGCGCCGGCGGCCACCTCGGATGGCGAAGGCGGCGTGTCGTCCTTCCGTTTCTTCACGTCGGAGAACATTCCGCGCGACCAGGTGCGATTCATCCCGGCCTTCTTCCTCAAGCGACGGGCGGACCTGGTCTGGGACGATGCGACCGAGCTCCTGGCCTCGGAATTTCCCTATACGAACGTGGCGACCGCACTTTCCGCGTCGGTGCGGCGGAAGGTCTATGGCGCCTCGCTCTCCGACGTGAAGCCCCCGGAAGACGACGAGAACACCGGCTTCTTCGACAACGGGTCCCGCTTCTACGCCGCCGCCGCAACCCAGGGGACCTATGCCACTGAGGAAGACGGCCAGCCCTATTACCAGAAGTGGCTGGCCGCCAATCCGACGGCGCCCAAGGACCGCGTCTTCGGCTTCGATGCGTTGAGCGACGCCTATCTGCAGCTGAACTACCGGCCCTACGACCTCGAGAAGGGGTTCGTGCACCTCTATCTGGAGATCGGACGAATGATGGTGCTGGTCAAGCTTATGCTCGACGGCCAGGGCCAGCTTCAATACGAGGGAATCATCGGTCAGGGCGTGCCGGAACTCGGCAACTATTTCACCATCGTGAACGAGTACATCGCCGCGGAAAAGGCCAAGAACAACAAGATCAAGGGCACGGCCTCCTTCATCTACACGCTCGAGGGCACCGACCACCCGCCGAAGTTCACCCAGCAGGAAGCGGCATCGGGCAATCTCTCGCTGAACGTGATGGAGCAGGTGGTCGATCCACAGGCGGTCGTCCAGACCGCCCGCGGCCTCGCATTGGACGCCGTTGATGACGCACAGAGGCGCTGGACCTCGCGGGACTGGCTCCGGGAAATGGTCAGGCTGCGCTTCTCCGAGCAGTGGGTCTGGTTCTGGAAGAACTCCTACATCGAGATGTTCTACCAGATCGACCGGGACAAGCTGTTCCTCGACGAGCTGCGGGCCGCCCAGAAGAAGGCGGTCGGGCCCCTGCGCCAGACGATCGACGATCTCATCAAGAAGGCGAACGCCGATCCGAACCTCTACCTCGTGAAGCGCGGCACCAAGTACGGGCCCGACAAGCGGGTCATGGGCAGCGACGACAGCTACGTCTACTTCTACAACAACAGCACGCGGCTGGTGACGCGCCTGCCGATGTTCGTGTTCTGGCGCGACCAGAACGTGTCGCAGATCTCGCAGGAGATCTATGACGCCACCAAGGGGATGATCCCCATCATCAAGGCGGTGGTGTGGGGCGGCACGGTGGTCATGAGCGTCGGCATCATCGGCACCGAGACGCTGATCCAGGGCTTTCGCGAATATGTCGGCGAGTACATCGCCGACAAGATATCAGGAGCCGCGATCCAGAAGCTGATCACCGAGACCTTCAAGAGGTTCCGGCTTCGCCTGATGGCGCTGCTGATCCTGCCGGTGCTGGACCTGCTCGGAAAGAAGATCTTCGGCGAGACCACCGCGGGGCGGAAGATCTTCTCCTTCCTCGAGGGCTTCGCCGAAGGATTCACCGAGCACGCCTTCCAGGCGATCATCCGGCGCTGGGAGTCGGTGCTGAACCTCGAGCCCGCCGCTTATCGCACGGTCAAGCTGCTGATGCGCATCGAGGGCATCCTGCGCTGGATCGATGAGAAGATGTCGGCCCTCAAGGATTTCATCAACGAGACGGTCGCGAGCGCGCTCTCGCACCGCTTCGTCGAGATCGCCGTCGAGGCTGGCACCGCCTTGATCGCCCTGATCGACAATCTCTACTTCCTCGACTACAAGAAGGCCAAGGGCTTCCTCGAGCTCTATGCCGAGATCGCCGAGGTGCCGGTGCCGTCCGAGCAGGATTGGGACCGCTGGCGCCACCGACACTTCCTCGAGACCTTCAAGAACTATAAGGACGAGATCGAGAGCGCCGGCAAGGACGTGGCCGGCGTCTACAACGACGTGCAGGGCGCGGTGCAGACCGCGATGAAGGTGGTGAAGACGACGGAATACGCAGTCGGCGCCGTCGCGCTGACCAACTTCGCCCTTGCCGGCGGGCTTGTCCCCCTGATGCTGCTGAGTCTGAAGAAGGTCGCGACCAAGGTCGGCGCGCTGGCGCGGACCAAGCCCGGCAAGATCGCCGGCGCCGGAGCGGCCGGAGGCTTCATCGCCGCCCTGCTGCTCGACGACGACTTCGCCAAGGACGTGATGGAGTTCACCGGAGGATTCGGCAAGGCGGCGGCCTCATTGGGGTCCGGCGCCGCGGCGACCGCGGACTTCGCCTGGGCGACGCCGGAGCGGATGCAGCGGATCGGCCAGCTGCTCGGCGTCGTCGTCGCCAGTGTCGTGATCAGCCGGGCGGTGATCAAGAAGGGCGATTGGCAGAAAAGGTGGACCGCCCGCAAGAATTTCCCGACCTTCTGGGGAAAAGAGACCTTGAGGCAGCAATTCAACGTCAATCCGCTGCTGCCCGGCCTGAAGCTGGCGCTCTTCCACTACGTGCAGATGGTTTCCGAGGTCATCGCCGACAGCAACACCGCCTGGGCTGAATTCGAGGGCAAGGTCGAAGCGATCCTGCTCGGCGAGGCCGACCCGACGCTGAAGGACATCGTCGAGGAGGACAAGGGCATCACCCTGCCGAAGCTGATCGACATCCTGAAGCTGGCCGATCAGCTGTTGCTGAAGTGGCTGCAGCAGCTCGCGGGAGTACCCGGCCTGACCGAGGAGATCTTGAGCATCTCGGAGAAACTGAAGAGCATCGCGCCGAGCCAGCTGCCGTCGCTCGAAGGGCTGACCGACGATCCGGCCGAGTGGGCGCGCGAGGCGATCATGTACATCGTCCTCACGCACCTGCAAGGCGCCATCAACCTGCTGCTCCATTCGCTGCAATCGACGCTGGAACCGATCAACCCCAAGGACGCGAACCCGGTCAGCGTCGGCTTCGTGCTGCAGACGCTGGGCTTCAATCTCCAGGAGGCCGATGCACTCGAGGCCCTGGACCGGAACTTCGACGGGGCGTTCCAGGCCTAGCGCAGTGCCGGCGCGGCGGCGCGTATCCGCGCGATGACGATCTTCGGAATCCGCCGCAGCAGCCGGGCAAGACCCGGCTCGTGCACCAGCCTGGCGGCGCGCTCGACCGCAAACCAGGAGGTCTCCCGGTGCGAACGCTCCGGCCATCCCCGCTTCTGCTCATCCACGGCCAGGACGAAGACGCGAACCAGGATGCTCCCGGTGAAGTCCTCGTCTTCCTTGCGGTACCAGTAGCTTCCGATCGGCGTCCGGGACCATAGCCGCCCCTTCAACCCCGCCTCCTCGTAGGCTTCACGCTCGGCCGTCGCGGCCGGCGTTTTTCGACGCATCGGCCAGCCCTTCGGAATCACCCAGCGACCGGTGGTCCGGGAGGTCAGCAGGAGAACCTCGATTCCGCTCCGCGGCGCGAACCGGATCGGAATAGCCCCATATTGCCGGTGTCGCGGCAGGGTGCGGCGCGGCGCGCGCCGCGACGCTCCTGCAGCCTTCCTTTTCACCTTCCCTGATCGCGCCATCGGCATGAGGAATGCCCCCAATGGACGCCTGCGTCCTTTGCCGACAGCTTAGCACGCGCGGCGGCGATTCCAATCGGGGTCGCGGCGGGGGCGCCTGAATCGTTTCAGGCGACTCGGAATCGGAAAATGCAGCCTCAGGCGATCGTCACGCCGATATCGGTCTCCACCGCGATCTTCGCCACATGCGTGGTGTAGATCGCATACCCCGCCAATGTCGTGGTATCGGCCGCGCTCCAGCCGTCCGATGCCGAGAGATGCAGCGTATCGCCGGTATTGCCGTCGATCTTCAGCACGTCGTCGAGCGAGGCGACGCCGCCGACATTGGTGTTCACGGCATGGATGTCGATGACATCGGCCAGATGCAAGGTCATGCTGTTGTTCTGGCCGTTGTCGACATTGATCGTCTCGATATTGGCGATCTTGCCGCGATCGGACGTGGCCGCGTTGCCGTCCAGGTTGCCGAAGTCGATCGTTCCCGAGTAGTCGAGGTGGAGGGTATCGTTGCCGGCGCCGCCGTCGATCCTGAAGAACTGGTTGTCGGAGACATGGATGTGATCGTCGCCGGAGCCGCCCTTGATGACATCGTGGCCGCCCCCGCCGTTGATCGTGTCGTTACCCTGGGCGCCGATCAGGGTCTCCGCCGCGCTGGTGCCGTTCAGGACGTTGTCGCCGGAATTGCCGGCGATCGGATGGATGCCCAGGAGATCGCCGCCGAAGACCACCTCGACGGCGCCGCTGGCGCCGTTAGCGCTCGCATTCTCATTTGGCGCGCCGACCAGAAGATCATCATAGCCGTCGCCGTTCATATCCCCGGCCGCGGAGACGGAGGTTCCGGCCTTGTCGCCCACGAAGTCGCCGTCGATCCAGAAGCCCTGACCGGCATTGAGATGCGCCAGGTCGATCGACGCGCCGAACCCACCGGCATGGCCGAAGAGGACATAGGCGCTGCCGGCATCGTTGCGGACGTTGTACGGGATGCCGATGATCAGATCGGCAAAGCCGTCGCCATTGACGTCGCCGGCCGAGGCAACGGAGAAGCCGTTCATGTCGTCGCCGGCGAGCCCCTGGATCTCGAATCCGTTGGTGCCGTCCAGTTTCGTGAGGTCGGGTTGGGTCGGACTTCCGCCATGGCCGAAGAGGACATAGGCCGTGCCGGAACTCTGGTCCGGCACGTGGGTATAGGGCGCGCTGAAGACGAGGTCGTCGAACCCGTCGCCATTGAGGTCCCCGACGCCGGAGACTGCGAAGCCATTGCCGCCTTGAGAAGCGACACCGGGCACCTGAAATCCATGGGTGCCGAGGCTATCCAAGGCTTGCGTCGCGCTCCAGGCTCCTTGCTGGCCGTAGACGATGGTGGTGATGCCGGTTCCGTTGGCGCCCTTCGCGCCGATGATGACATCGCCGATTCCGTCGCCGTTGAAATCGCCGGCCGATGCGACGGACCATCCGGTCTGGTCACCGACGGCGGTTCCGGTAAGAGCCACGCCGTTCTTGCCGTCGAGCTTCGTCAGATCGAAGCTGGATGTGAAGCTGCCGCTATGGCCGTCGATGACGTAGGCCGTGCCCGCGGTGGCATTGCCGCCAACCGTGGTGCCCCAGGCCCCGACGATGATGTCGTCGTAACCGTCGCCGTTGAAGTCGCCGGCGCCGCTGACGGATAGGCCGAGGGCATCGGACCCGGAGAGGCCATCGATCTTGAACCCGTTCGTGCCGTTGATGTTCGCGAGGTCGAGCGTCGCGCCGAACCCACCGGCCTGGCCGAACACCACATAGGCCGCGCCCGCGCCCGCGCCGGCACCGGGAGCGCCGATGATGAAGTCGGCGATACCGTCGCCATTGATGTCACCGGCCGCCTTGATGCTCATGCCCAGATTGTCGCCCGCGCCCGCACCCAGGATCTGGAATCCCTTCGCACCGTTGAGGGCGTCCAGGTCGATCTCGGACGGGCTCGCGCCGGTGCCGTAGACCACATAGACCAGGCCGGAATCGGCAGCATCCCCGGTGGCGTGGGGTGCGCCGACCAGGAAGTCCTCGAAACCGTCGTGATTGATGTCGCCGGCAGCGGCCACGGATCGCCCGACCTGATCGCCCGCCTGGCCGCCGAAGACGATGGGCTCGTTCGAGATGTCGATCGTCTTGTCGGCGAACTTGAGGTGCTCGACACTGATCACGGTGTCGGTGCCGTCGTTTCCGTCCTTGGTGTTGAGATCGGTAATGATGACGTTGCCGAAGTTGTAGGCGAGCTGGTAGTCGGCGAAATTCCCATGGAAGACCACGGTATCGTTGCCGCTTCCGCCGTTGATCGTGTCATTCCCCGAACCACCGGTGATCAGGTTGCCGAGGGCGTTGGCCTTGAAATCCCAGTTTGCGCTGCCGGTGAAGATGAAGTTCTCGACGTTGTCGAAAGCGTCCGTGATCGGAAACGAGGTGATGACGGTGTCCGTGCCACCCTCGGCCGGCTCCTCCACGACGTCGGCCCCGTTGTCCACGAAATAGGTGTCATCGCCGAAGCCGCCTGACATGGTGTCGGCACCGGCTCCGCCGTCCAGAATGTCGTCGCCGCCATTGCCGATGAGCGTGTCGTCGCCGGCGAGTCCGGACAGGTTGTCGTTCCCCGCACCGCCGACAATGGTGTTGGCGTTGTTGTCGCCGACCCGCAAGTCCACGAGAATGTCGGTATCTACGGCGATCCTCTCGCCATGCGTGGTGTAGATCGCATAACCTGCCAGGGTGGTAGTATCGGCGGCGCCCCAGCCGTCCGATCCGACCAGGTGCAGCGTGTCGCCGACATTGCCGTCGATCTTCAGCACGTTGTCGAGCGATGCGACGCCGCCGACATCGGTGTTCTGCACATGCATGTCGAGAAGGTCGGCAAGATGCAGGGTCATCGCATTGTTCTTGCCGTTGGTGACGTCGATCGTCTCGATATTGGCGATCTTGCCGCGCTCGGAGGTCGTCGGGTCTCCGTCGAGATCGCCGAAATTGATGACGCCGGTGTAGTCGAGATGCAGCGTGTCGCTGCCGCTGCCGCCGTCGATCCGGAAAAACTGGTTGTCGGAGACGTGGATCTGATCGTCGCCGGAACCGCCCTTGATGACGTCCTCGCCGCCGCCGCCGTTGATCGTGTCGTTGCCTTGGGCCCCGACCAGGATTTCGTCGCTGCCGGTTCCGGTGAGGGTGTCGTTGCCCAATGTCCCCATGATGGGGTGGAGACCGGAGACATCGCCGCCGAACACAACGTGGACTGCGCCCGCGTTGGCGTTGCCGTTCGGACCTTCGCCCGGCGCCCCCACCAGCAGATCGTCGAACCCGTCGCCGTTGATGTCGCCCGCGGATGTGACGGACTGGCCGAGCGCGCCGCCGGCCGTGCTGCCCTCGATCCAGAAGCCCTGGCTGGTGTCCAGTTTCGTCAGATCGATCGTCGGACTGAAGCCACCAGCATGCCCGAAAAGCACGTAGGTGTCGCCGGAATGGTTGGCATCCCCGGCGGGAGCGCCGATAAGGAGATCCGCATAGCCGTCGCCGTTGACGTCGCCGGCCGAAGCCACCGAGAATCCGGCGTCATCGCCGGCCGCGATGCCCTTCACCACGAAGCCGTCGGCACCATCGAGTTTCGTCAGGTCGGGGGCCGCCGTTCCAGCCGCACCGAAGATCACGTAAGCGGCGCCGGAATCGGCGCCGTTCGCATCGGAATAGGGCGCGCTGACGATGACGTCGTCATAGCCGTCGCCATTGACGTCGCCGGCCGAAGCCACCGAAAAGCCGGCCTTGCTCTGGGCCTCAAACCCGTGGATCGCGATCGCGCCGTCGCCGAGCTTGTCGAGGACTTGGGTCGATGCCGGAGCATCGAGGCTGCCGAACACGATATAGGCTTCGCCGCTGTGATCGACTGACTTGTCGCCGGGGGCGCCGAAGATGCCGCCAACGATCAGGTCGGCGATGCCGTCGCCGTTGAAGTCTCCCGCCGTGTCGACCGACCAGCCGGCGTGGTTGTAGTTCGCTCGTCCTTCCAGCGTGAAGCCGTTGCTGCCGTCGAGGGTGCCAAGATTGACTTCCGAGGCGAAGGATCCGCTATGGCCGTAGACGACGTATGCAGCCCCAGGCTCGGTGGTGGAAACGACATTGCCCGCCAGCGGCGCTCCGACCACGATGTCGTCGTAGCCGTCGCCATTGATGTCGCCGACGTAAGCGACCGAGTGTCCGGCCTCCGTGCCGAGATCGGCGCCGGTCAGCTTGAAGCCGTCGGTGCCGTTGAGCTTCGAAAGATCAACCGTTGAAGCGAAGCCGCCTGCCTGGCCGAACACCACGTAGGCGGCACCGGTTGCACCCGTCGGCTCGGTCGGGGCGCCGATGATGAAGTCGGCAATCCCGTCGCCGTTGATATCGCCCGCGCTCTTGATGCTGAAGCCGGCCAGCGAGGAGGCGTCGGCGCCGATGATTTCGAATCCCGCACTCTTGCCGAGGTTGGCGAGATCGAGATTGGCCGGGACGCCGTTGGGACCGCCGAAGACGGCGTAGACGGCGCCGGAATCGGCACCGTTGGCGGTCGTCGCGTGCGGCGCGCCGATCAGGAAGTCCGTGAATCCGTCATGATTGATGTCGCCGGCAGCGGCAACGGACATGCCCAGTTTGTCCCCGGCCGACGCACCTGCGATGCTGGCCTCGCCGGAAACGTCGATGGTCTTGTCGGCAAACCGGATGTGATCAATGTTGGTGAGCGTATCGGTGCCGTCGTTGCCGTCCGCGGCGTTGATATCCGTCACGGTGACGAAGCCGTCGCCATAAACGATCTGGTAGCCGGTCGAGTCGCCGTGGAACGCGGCGGTGTCGTTGCCAGTACCGCCGTCCAGCGTATCGTTGCCGGATCCGCCAGTGATGACATTGTCGAGGCCGTTGCCGGTGAATTTCCAATCGCCGGCGCCGGTGAAGGTGTAGTTCTCCACGTTGGCGATCGCATCCGTCAGCGGGATGGACGTGATCACGGTATCGGTGCCTTCGCCGGGGAGCTCTGTCACCACATCGCCGGGATCATCGACGATGTACGTGTCGTCGCCCTTGCCGCCCGCCATCGTGTCGGCGCCGGTGCCGCCGTCGAGCGTGTCGTTGCCGGTGCCGCCGTCCAGCGTGTCGTCTCCGGCGCCACCATTCAGCGTGTCGTTGCCGGTGCCGCCGTCCAGCGTGTCGTTCCCGTTGCCGCCGTCCAGGGCGTCGTTGCCGCCACCGCCGTTCAGGATATCGTCTCCGTCGTTGCCGATGAGGATATCGTCGGCGCGGTCGCCGTCGAGCTGGTTGCCTGTACCATCGCCGATCAGGGTGAGCCCGACGATGACGCTGCTGGTCGTAAAGTCCTTGACGGACACGTTCAGGTTGCCCGAGAGCTCGATGCCGAAATCGGCCACCTTGTCGCCGTCGATGTCGCCTTCGACGATCGTCACGTTGTGGACTGCATCGTAGACGGTGTGAATCTCGCCGAGCTGGCCGTCGAATGCGGTGTTGCCGACGAAGATGAACTTGTCGTGGCCGACCGTGGTCGGGTCGGCATCGATGGCGGAGACGTCGATCTTGTCGGTTCCGACCGTGAAATCGGTGATGCGGTCGCGATGGCCGAGGGTCGAGCCGGTATCGCCGAGCGCAAAGGCGAAGGTGTCGGCGCCATTGCCGCCCGTCAGCGTGTCGATCCCGGCGCCGCCGGTCAGCACGTTGGCGCCGGCATTGCCGATCAGAATGTTGGCGCCGGCGTTGCCGGTGGCATTGACGTCGCCGATGCCGGAGAGAGTCGCATTCTCGATCTTGCCAGCGCCGATCGTGGATAGATCGACGTTGATGCTGGCGAGCACCAGGTCGCCGGTGTCCTTGTTGAGGCCCTCGTCGATCGTCACCGTGGCGCTGTCGATGACATAGGTGTCGTTGCCAGCGCCGCCCTTGAGGACGTCGGTGCCGCCGCTGCCGCCGTCGAGGGTGTCGTCGCCTAGGCCGCCGTCGATGATGTTGTTGCCGCTGTTGCCGATGATGTGGTTGGCGAGCGCGTTGCCGGTGCCGTTGATGCTGGCGCCGCCGGTCAGGGCCAGGTTCTCGATGTTGGTATATTTCACCAGGCTGAACGCGATCGAGCTCTCGACGGTATCGGTGCCGCCGCCGGCCTTGTTGGTGATGGTCTCCAGCACTTTGTCGCCGACTGAATCGACAACATAGGTGTCGTCACCCTTGCCGCCGGACATCGTGTCGTTGCCGGCGCCGCCGTCGAGCCGGTTCGCGCCTTCGTTGCCGGTGAGGGTGTTGTTGAGATTGTTGCCGGTCGCATCGATGTTGCCGGCGCCGGCCGCCAGGACGACACGCTCCAGTTCCTGTCCGGCGAGGCCCTTGTCGTGGAGCAGGTCGAGGGTGACGGTGCTTATGACCGTGTCGATTCCGCCCTTCGCGGCCTCGGCGATGATGTCGTGGCCGTCATACTTGTAGGTGTCGTTGCCCTGCTCGCCTTCGAGCAGGTCGTTGCCGGCACCGCCGTCGAGGATGTCGTTGCCGGCATTGCCGATGAGCGTGTCGTCGCCCTTGCCGCCGGCGAGGTTGTCGGTCTTGGATCCGCCGACGACGACATTGTCGGAATCATTGCCCGTGAAGGTCCAGTTCGCCAGGCCGGTGTAGATGTAGTTCTCGACGCCCGTGACCGCGGTCTTGAGGGCGACGGCCGTCTTCAGCGTGTCGCCGGTATCGCCGCCGGTCTCCGAGATCTTGCCGATCTCGGCCAGCGAATCGGCGATGTAGGTGTCATTGCCCGTTCCGCCCGTGAGGAAGTCGATCCCGGCGCCGCCGCTCAGCACGTCGTCGCCGGCACCACCATCGATGTGATCGGCACCCTTGCCGCCGGTGATCGTATTGTTCAGCGCATTGCCGGTGAACGTCCAATTGCCGGTTCCGGCGAAGGTGTAGTTCTCGACATTATTGAAAGCCGTCATCACCGCGGTCGTGAGAATGGTGACCTTGTCGATCCCTTCTCCATTCTGCTCCGTGACAGTGTCGCCGGCACTGTTGACTACGTAGGCGTCGTTGCCCTGGCCGCCGACCATCGTGTCGTTGCCCGCGCCGCCGTTCAGGGTATCGTTGCCGGCGCCGGCGGTGATGCTGTTGTCGAGCGCATTGCCGGTGAACACCCAATTGGCCAGGCCGGTATAGGTGAAGTTCTCGACGTTGGCATAGGCCGTCTTGATCGCGGCCGACGTGGTCACGGAATCGATGCCACCGCCGGCTGCTTGCGAGAGGGTCTCGACGACCTTGTCGGTGAGGGAATCGACGGTGTATTTGTCGTCGCCCTTGCCGCCGTTCATCGTGTCGTTGCCGGCGCCACCGTCGAGGGTGTCGTTTCCGTCATTGCCGACCAGCGTGTCGTTGCCGGCATTGCCGATAAGCTTGTTGTCGCCCTCGTTGCCCTGGATGACGTTGTTGTATTTGTTGCCGGTGACATCGTTGTTCCCGGTGCCCGCCATCAGCGTCACATTCTCGATCTCCTGGTTCAGGAATGCTCCCTGGGAGAGGTCGATCGTGACGCTGGACTTAATGAGATCGATTCCGCCTTTGGCGGCCTCAATCACCTGATCGCCGGGATCGTCGACGATATAGGTGTCGTTGCCCTGGAGTCCGGTGAGGATGTCCGCTCCGGCTTGGCCGTCGAGGATGTTCGCTCCGGCATTGCCGGTGATCGCATTCGCCTCCGCATTGCCGGTGCCGCTGATCGCTGCCGTACCCAGGAGAACCAGATTCTCGACATCGGCGCCGAGGGTGAAGGAGACCGTGCTACGGACCGTGTCCGCGGTTCCCTCGCCGGGCTGTTCGGTCACCGTGTCGCCCGCATTGTCCACGAAGTAAGTGTCGTTCCCGTCACCGCCCTTCATGACATCGGCGCCGGTTCCGCCGGTGATGGTGTCGTCTCCACCGCTGCCGCTGAGCGTGTCGTTGCCCGCGCCGCCGTTGATGGCGTCATTCCCGGCGCCGCCGGTCAGGGTGTCGTTGCCTGCCGCGCCGGTAATCGTGTCGCCGAGGTCGTTGCCGGTGAACGTCCAGTCTCCGGTGCCGGTGAAGATGTAGTTCTCGACATTGTCGAACTGGGTCGTGATCAGCGCCGTCCCGATCTTCGCCGTGTCGGTCCCTTCGCCGACATTCTCGACGATCGTGTCGCCGGCATCGGCGATGACATAGGTGTCATTGCCGGTACCGCCTTCCATCTTTCCGTTGCCGGCGCCGCCGGTGATGGTGTCGTTACCGGCCCCGCCCAGGAGGTGATCGTTGCCGGTGCCGCCGGTGATGGTGTCATTGCCCGAGAGCATGCTCGCGAGCAGGGCCTGCCAGTTGTGCGGCGCATTCAGATCGGCTGTGAATGTCGCCGCCGGCACGCTGGCGCCGGTGATCTGCAGCCACGTATTGCCGCCTGCCATCTCGGTCCAGCCGGTGACGGTGCCGGCATCGGGCAGCAGGGTGACCGGATCGTAGTGGAGGCCGATGCCGGTGAAGGTGTCGACGGCGCCGCCGCCGAAATCCAGTCGGAAGAGCGATTTGGTCAGCGTGCTGCTGGTCGCCGCATTCGGATCGATCGTGGCATCGAGCGCCATGTCGGCGTCCGGAATGCCCGGTGTGGCGGTGATCTTCACGACGGCCATTGGAATGTCCTCGCAATCATAGGCAAGCAGGCAGGAGCCAGAGCGAAGCCGTTCCGAGCAAAATGGGCCGAGCCGCATCGTGCCGGATGCGGACCGATCCCATCATCGCCGGCAGTTCCAAAGGGACCGACGGCCCTGTCTCTCCACACTCTAAGAATTACCACGCTTAAAAACCGTTACGCAACTTTTAGTAAATGCTTCGCAGACTCACACCCGATGAATCGGTCGCTATCTGCGGTCGCCATGGCTCAATGCGCACATCTGCGATGGCTTTCTATTCTTTGAAATAACTGAAGTAGATCAATTCTCTAGTGGAATTGCTTTTTCCTTCTTGATGGATTTATATTCCTATTCAGGGCGCAAGACGCGGCGCAACCCTGCGGAGATAGAGTCAATTTTAGGTAGTATTCTAGTCGAATCTAAGTGCGGCTGGCGGTCATCGCCGTCAATGAATGGCCATAGCAGGCCGACCGCTCCTCTCGAGCGGAAGATGGTATCGAGAGGAGCGGCGCGGTGACTATTCGGCGGCGCGAAGGACGTTGCGCCGCGCCTGCAGGCTGCGTTCGGTCAGGTAGCCGAACAGGAGGCCCATCGTCGTCCAGAGCACGGCCTGGATGCCGAGATTGGCAATCCGGAAACGCCAGAGGACGACCGCCGGGAACGCATCCGGCACTTCATGCACGTCGGGCAGCAGGAGCTGCGCGACGGCGACGACGGCAATATAGAGCGCCGCCCCGGCGAGGGCGGCGTTCCACAACCCGTGCCGGGGATAGAGGCTGCGCCCGGTCAGGATCGCCGACACCATCCCGCCGATCGAGACCACCAGCATCGACAGATAGAGGCCGGTGCGGGGCCCGATCGTCTCCGCCTGGCCGACGGTCGGCGGATTGGCCGGATACTTGAGGTCCGGCACAAGCGCGATGGTGATGAAGGCCGCCAGCGCGAGCAGCGCCGCCAGTCCGCGCGGACTGACGCCGGTGAAGCGCCCGAGCGCGAACGCATAGACCAGCGCGAAGATCCACCGAACGAGGCGCCATAGACCAGCACCGCGGTCAGCAGGCCCCAGCTCGCCTGCGTCGGACGGCTGACGACCTCTTCGTCGCCGCCGTCCTGGTGCTGGTCCATGCCCGGCATGCCGGACATAGCGGCGGCACCGCTGTTGGCGGCATCGGCTCCAGCCGACGCCGCCTTGTGTTGATCGAGCCAGGCTTCGAAGGCGATCGCCTTATCCACCTGCGGCTCACCGAAGACCCTGGCCATGCCGAATGCCAGCAGGCCAGCGATCACGCCCACGATCATCCCGCGGACGAGCAAAGTCCTCAACATGGGACTGGTCCGATGGGACTAGTGGCAGGGAAAGCCGAGCAGATGCCGGCCGTCGTGCACCCATTCGTGCACGGCCATGCCCTTGACGAGGGAGGTGGCGCCTTCCTCGGCGCCGACGAAATAGAGCGCAAAGAGACAGAGCAGGCCGACGAAGACGGCCCAGGGAACAATCTCGCCGAGGGGAATCCTCGCCTTGCGCCGACCTTCCCAGAAACCCCGAAGAGTCCTCCAGTGGTCTTCAGATGGCGCTCGGCTATCCGCTCACAGTTGCGGGGGCAGCCACGGCTTTGGCCCCTCTTGGGTCGTCCGCACCGTGTTCCACATTCAATCCCCTGGACTTCATCCGTCGGGGAACCATCCCCTTAACTATAAGGATCGGATAACTCCCCGGTCAATCGGCTGGGCCGGCGGAAGTTGTTCCGCCGGCGACCCCTTTCCGCCCAGTGCGTCAGGCGACCTTGGCCTCTGCCCTCCCGGCCGTTTCGCTGGGCGCCGAGATTCGGATCAGATGATCGAAGGCCGAGAGCGAGGCCTTCGCGCCCTCGCCCATGGCGATGACGACCTGCTTGTAGGGCACGGTGGTGCAGTCGCCGGCGGCGAACACGCCCGGCACCGAGGTCTGGCCACGCGCATCGACCTCGATCTCGCCACGCGGAGAGAGATCGACGGCGCCCTTCAGCCATTCGGTGTTCGGCAGCAGGCCGATCTGCACGAAGATGCCTTCGAGCTCCAGCCTGTGCACTTGCCCGCCGCCGCGATCCTCATAGACGAGCCCGGTCACCCTCTGGCCGTCGCCGGTCACCTCGGTGGTCTTCGCCGCGGTGACGACGGTGACGTTGGGCAGGCTCTTGAGCTTCCTCTGCAGGACGTCGTCGGCCCGGAGCCTGGCGTCGAACTCGAGCAGCGTCACATGGGCGACGATGCCCGCAAGGTCGATCGCCGCCTCGACGCCGGAATTGCCGCCGCCCACCACCGCCACGCGCTTGCCCTTGAACAGCGGGCCGTCGCAATGCGGGCAATAGGCGACGCCCTTGTTGCGATAGGCTTCCTCGCCCGGCACGCCCATCTGCCGCCAGCGTGCACCGGTGGAGAGGATGACGGTCTTCGCGCGCAACGCGGCGCCGCCGGCGAGCTGCACCTCGATGAGGCCACCGGGGACGAGGTCGCCGGGCACGAGCTTCACCGCGCGCTGCAGGTTCATCACCTCGACGTCGTAGTCGCGCACATGCTGCTCGAGGGCCACGGCGAGCTTGGGGCCCTCCGTGTAGGGAACGGAGATGAAATTCTCGATGCCCATCGTGTCCAGCACCTGGCCGCCGAAGCGCTCGGCGGCGATGCCGGTGCGGATGCCCTTGCGAGCGGCGTAGATGGAGGCCGCTGCCCCGGCGGGACCGCCGCCGACCACCAGCACGTCGAAGGTGTCCATTGCCTTCAGGCGCTCGGCCGCGCGCGCCGCGGCGCCGGTGTCGAGCTTGGCGAAGATCTCATCCGGCCCCATGCGGCCCTGGCCGAACAGCTGCCCGTTGAGATAGACGGTCGGCACCGACATGACCTGGCGCGACTGCACCTCGACCTCGAACAGCGCCCCGTCGATGGCGACGTGGCGGATGCCGGGGTTCAGCACCGCCATCAGGTTCAGCGCCTGCACCACATCCGGGCAGTTCTGGCAGGACTGCGAGAAGTAGGTCTCGAAGGTGAATTCGCCCTTCAGCGCTTTGATCTGCTGGGCGAGCGCTTCCTCCACCTTCGGCGGATAGCCGCCGACCTGCAGCAGCGCCAGCACCAGCGAGGTGAACTCATGGCCCATGGGAAGGCCGGCGAAGGTCAGATGGGTGTCATGGCCCGGGCTGGACAAGGAGAACGAGGGTGCACGCTCCCCGTCCGCCGCGCGCCGCTCGATCAGCGTGATCTTGTCGGAGAGCGGCACGATGTCGTTCAGCAGCTCCATCATCTCATGTGAGCTCGCGCCGCCGTCGGCATAGGCCGTGATCTCGACCGGGCGCACCAGCCGTTCGAGATAGGCCTTGAGCTGCGTCTTCATGGTGTCGTCAAGCATGGTCGTTCTCCGGCGGTCGGCCGCGGGCGGTCATGCCTGGCCGGGGTGAAGAGATGAAGGTGGGGGAAAGTCCAATCGGGGAAGTCGAGCCGGGGCACGCGGCCTTCCCCGCGCGGGGAAGGCCGGTCCCGGACTGGGCAGAGATCAGATCTTGCCGACGAGCTCGAGGGACGGCGCCAGCGTCTTCGCGCCTTCCTTCCACTTCGCGGGGCAGACCTCGCCCGGATGCGCCGCCACGTACTGCGCAGCCTTCACCTTCCGGAGGAGATCGGAGGCGTCGCGTCCGATGCCCTCGGCGGTGATCTCCATGGCCTGGATGACGCCCTCCGGATCGACGATGAAGGTCGCCCGGTCGGCCAGACCCTGGCCCGGACGCAGCACCTCGAAATTGGTGCTGATCTGATGGGTCGGATCGCCGACCAGGAAGTAGCGGACCTTGGCGATCGTATCGGAGGTATCGTGCCAGGCCTTGTGGGTGAAGTGGGTGTCGGTGGAGACGCCGTAGATCTCGACGCCGAGCTTCTGGAACTCCTGATAGTGATCGGCGACGTCGCCGAGCTCGGTCGGGCAGACGAAGGTGAAATCGGCCGGATAGAAGAAGAAGACCGACCACTTGCCGGCGAGGTCGGCGTCGCTTACCTCGACGAACTTCCCGGCTTTGAACGCCTGGGCTTTGAACGGCTTGACCTTGGTATTCACGAGAGACATGGCATTTCCCTAGGGTGTTGAAAGGATTGGCGAAGGCACCGCCTTCGTGCGATCAATTTAGAATTATTCCATAAACAGTAAAATGGATAAGACTGAACGTATTGATCGACTGGATCGATTGAAAGAAGACGGCCGGCTCCCCATATGGGGATCTGCGCCGATGGACTGCCGGATTGGGGTGGCCTAGGCTCTTCGATCGACGCGGCCCCGCTTCCGCTCGCCGCTCAGGATCCGGGCGCGACGGAGCCGACAAACCACATAGACCACGTGCATAAATCACATGGAGGACATGCGATGACACAGGAACGCGCGGTGCTGGCCGGCGGCTGCTTCTGGGGCATGCAGGATCTGATCCGCCGCACTGACGGCGTGATCTCGACCCGCGTCGGCTACAGCGGCGGCGACGTGCCCAACGCCACCTACCGCAACCATGGCAGCCATGCCGAGGCGATCGAGATCGTCTTCGATCCGGCGCGCATCAGCTTTCGTCGGCTGCTGGAGTTCTTCTTCCAGATCCACGATCCGACCACGCTCAATCGCCAGGGCAACGACCGCGGCGCCAGCTATCGCTCGGCGATCTTCTACACGAGCCCGGAACAGAAGCGTGTCGCAGAGGACACCATCGCCGACGTCAATGCCTCCGGCCTGTGGCCGGGCAAGGTCGTCACCGAAGTGGCTCCGGTCGGGCCGTTCTGGGAGGCCGAGCCCGAGCACCAGGATTACCTGGAGCGCTATCCCAACGGCTATACCTGCCACTTCATCCGCCCGGACTGGAAGCTGCCGGAGCGCAAGGTGAAGTCGAACGCCGCGGAATAGATAAGGAATTTGCGTCACGTCCTCCGCCCGGCGGTGACATCGCCGGGCGGAGTTTTCGTTTGCGCGATCAGGCGGCGCTGGAGGCGCGCGCCGAAGGCTGCATCTTGCCGAGCAGCGCCAGCAGATGCTGGGCACCGGTGGTGGAGGAGGCCGGATTCTGGCCGGTGACCAGGCGGCCGTCGGTGATGGCGAAGGGCTGCCAGTTCTTCGGCGCTTTCTCGAAGAGGCCGCCGAGCCGCTTCAGCTCATCCTCGACCAGGAACGGCACGACGTGGGTCAGCTGCACCTCCTCCTCCTCGGAGTTGGCGAAGCCGGTGACGCGCTTCCCCTTCACGATCGGCTGGCCGTCGATCATCACTCGATGCAGCACCGCCGGCGCGTGGCAAACGGCGGCGACCGGCTTGCCCGAGTTGTAGAAGGATTCGATGAGGGCGATGGAATCGGGGTTGTCCACCAGGTCCCACATCGGCCCGTGGCCGCCCGGATAGAAGATCGCGTCGAAGTCCTCGGCGCGCATGTCCTTCAGCTTCGCGGTGTTGGCGAAGACCTTCTGCGCGGCGGCGTCCTGCTTGAACCGCGTCATCGCCGGCGTCTGATTCTCCGGAAGGTCGCTCTTCGGATCGACCGGCGGTTGCCCGCCCCTGGGCGAAGCGAGGGTCAGCTCGACGCCGGCATCCTTGAACACGTAATAGGGCGCCGCACCCTCCTCGAGCCAGAAGCCGGTCTTGCGGCCGGTATTGCCGAGGATGTCGTGCGAGGTGAATACCATCAGGATCTTCATGTCTCTGCTCCTTTGCCGTCGATTGGGTTCGGGATCGAGATATTGGGTCGTCATCCATCGGCGAGACACTTGCCCATTGGTATCGGCGAGACCTTCGTATCAGCCCGCCCGCTGCGCAAGCGCAATGATCGCGGCAAACGACACAAGGCCGCGTCGGCAGCGATGACGCCATAGCCCGCGGCCCGATCGCCGCCGAACACGTAACCCTCGGCGACCCGGCACAGCGCGACGGGCAGGCCCCACGCATCCGCCGCCGCGGAAAGCAGGAGCATCCGCGCGCCGGCAGCGCAGGCCTGGAGGCTGTGCTCCGCATGCGGGGCGATATCGACGATCCGATGGTGCGCTCCATGTCTCGCCGTCGGCGCCGAAGTATTGTCAGCGCCCCGCACTTCGATCCGGTGCTCGGAAAGGGAAAGCTCCGCCGCAACCAGCGCCCGCATGCAGCCGCGCGCTTCGTCTTCAAGCGCCACGTAAGGCAGGGTGAGTGCGGCGATCTCGTTGCTGTCGATCCGGAGGAAGATGGTCTTGATGGCCCGGCGCAGCGGCGCATCGCCCACAAAGGCCGGCTCGGCCGCACCCACCAGGAGCCCGCCACCCGCCGCCGGCCAGGCCTCGATCGAGGCGGCGCCGAAGCCGTCGCGATCATGTTCGCCCTGGCCGGAATGAACCAGTCGCCGCCCGGCCGAGGTATTCATCGGGGCGTCCGTGGATCGTCGTGGACGTTCACGTAGTCGATGCCGAGCGGCCCGACGCCCATCACCTGGGTGACGTACTCGCCGGAGCGCGCCCAGTGGAAGTGCGACGTGCCGCCGGGAAGGAGAACGATGCTTCCCGGCGCATAGGCCGTGAGCTTGCCCGCGTCGAATTCCGCGCCGACGCCGATGTAGAAGACGCCGGACATCACCGTGTAGATCCGGTCCTCCGGATGCCGGTGCGGCATCAGCTTGACCCCGTCCGGCACCTTCACCCGGACGACGTAGAGGCCGGGCTCGGTCGGATGCCCGACCAGGACAGCGAGACGCGCCGACGGCGGAAATGCCGCGAACGGCTTCCACTCGACTTCGTCCGGGCGGATTGAGCGCAGCGCGATCGGTCGGGCCGGATCGGGCTGCAACGCGGCGGCATGGCCGTTGGCAATCTGGCTCATCTATGGATGCTCTCCCTTGGCACAACGGAGCATGTTCTTCTCCAGTCTGACCGGCGCCCCGGCGCAGGACCATCGGACCAAGGTATCAGCGATACCTTGGTCCGAATGGACCGGGGGAATCTCCGAAAATCGACGCTGCGCCGGCGATGTCAGCGACCGAGCTGGCCGACGTGGTATCCGAGACGCGTCTCGACGTCGCCGGGCTTGTGGAAGCCGCGCTCCATCAGCTGCTTGATCCGGGCCTGGGTCGCCGGCCGGGCAAGCGACGTCATGAACGCGTCCCATTCCGGCGCGATCTCCGCATCGGGCGGCAGGCTGGCGATGTTGACGAGGCGCTTGGTCTCGGCGATGGCATGCTTGTCGAAGGAGGCGATCCGCTGTGCGAGCGCCTCGACGAAGTCGTCGAGCTCCGCATCGGGCAGCGCCCGGTTGACGTAGCCGTAGCGCTCGGCGAGGTCGCCGGGAATGTCGTCGGCGCCGAGCAGCACCTCCAATGCCCGGCCGCGGCCGATGAGGCGCGGCAGGCGCGCCATCGGCCCGCCGCCCGGCACCAGTCCGGCGCCGACTTCCCACTGCGACAGGATCGCCTTCTCGCGACTGGCGAAGCGCATGTCGCTGGCGAGCGCGAGCTCGCTCCCGACCCCGGTCGCACGGCCGCGGATCTTGGCGATCGACACGACCGGCGCGCGGCTGATGCGGACCAGCGCGTCCGGCAGCTGCTGCAGGCCGGTCAGTCCCGGCGGCAGGTCCAGCGTGTCCTCCGGCTTGGCGTGGAAGTTATAGTGGGTGATGAAGAAGCCTTCGACCGCGCTGTCGAACACCACGACCTTGACCTCGCGATCGGATTCGAGGGCGGCGACCGCGGCGTTCAGGGCCGGCATGTTCTCCGGGCCGAAGATGTTCAGCGGCGGGTTGTCGAAGATGACGCGCCAATAGGCGGCGGAACGGCGTTCGAGGCGGAACTGCCGGGAGGGTTCGCTGTCATACATGTCTGGCCTCCGGTCATGGATGCGCCGGGCCGATCCCGGTCGGACGAAAACTGGCCGGCATTGCACGGCGCGTCCATCGGACGAAGGTATTGCGGATACTTTGGTGTCGGCGACGAGGCGCCGTCGGCTAGCGCGGAATGCCGAGCTTGGCGGCGATGTTGACCAGGTCGGCCAGCGAACCCGCCTTCATCTTGCGCATCACGCGGCCGCGATGCGCCTTGACGGTGATCTCGCTGATGCCGAGATGACCGCCGACCTGCTTGTTCATCAAGCCGGTGACCACCAGCCCCATCACCTCGCGCTCGCGTCCGCTGAGCGAGGCGTAGCGGTCGTGGAGCCGCTGCATGTCGGCCGCGGTGTCCAGGGCGATCGAGCTTCGACCCAGGGCGTCGCGGACGGCGTCCAGCAGCACCTCGTCGCCGAACGGCTTGGTCAGGAACTCCATGGCGCCCGCCTTCATCGCCCGAACCGTCATCGGCACATCGCCATATCCGGTTATGAAGATGATCGGCAGGTCCGCCCGCTCACACGCGATCTGCTGCTGCAGTTCGAGGCCGCTGAGGTCCGGCAGCGTGACATCGAGGATGAGGCAGCTCGGCCCGAGCGTGCGCGGGTGGTCGAGAAATTCGCGCGCCGAGGAAAACACCGATGGCCGCCAGCCCGCTTCCTGGATCAGCCCTTCGAGTGCCTCGCGAACGGAAATGTCATCATCGACGACATAGACAACCGGCGTGACGTCCAGCATGGCCGATAAACCCGCCTTGTCGCCCCACACGCATTCCTCCATTTATAGCCTCCCACCGTCTCATTCGGCAAGACAGTTGGATTATTTCAAGACCGCCTGTAGCGCCTCCAGCAATGCTGTGTCGCTGAACGGCTTCAGCAGGCACTCGACGGTGCCCCGCGCGCGGACCCGCACGCGGACCGCCTCGTCGCCATGGGCGGTGATGAAGACGATCGGGATCTTCCGCTCCTGCCGGATCAGCTCCCGCTGGAGATCGAACCCGGACATCCCCGGCATCGCTATGTCCAGCACCAGGCATTCGGCCTCGGTGAGGTCTCCCGACGCCAGGAACTCCTCCGCCGATGAGAATCCTCCGGCCGCGTAGCCGAACTCGCGGATCAGATCAGGCAGCGATTCCCGAACGGATTCGTCGTCATCGACCACGGCAACGAACTTGCGCTGCTGCATCATATTTGCCCCACGGGCTGCGCCACGGAAGGCTCCATCGGAGCCTCGCCATGCGGGCGCGTCGGGATCGAGATCAGAAATGTTGCGCCCGGGCCGTCATTGGCCTCGGCCCACAGCCGGCCCTGGTGATGCTCGACGATCGAGCGGCTGACCGAGAGGCCGATGCCCATGCCGTGGCCCTTGGTCGTGTAGAACGGGTTGAAGAGCTTGGCGGCCGCCGCGGCATCGATGCCCACGCCAACATCCCGGACGACGACGCGCACGCGATCCGTCCCATCTTGCTCGGTCGCCACCGTGAGCTCCTTCAGCCGGTCGGCCACGCCGTCCATCGCCTCCACGGCGTTCAAGACGAGGTTCATGATCACCTGCTGCAGCTGAACCCGATCGCCCTTCACGAAGGGGAGGTCGTCCGCCAGCTCGAGACGCAAGCTCACGCCGTTCCGCTGGAGCTCGGTCGCCGTCAAGGCAATGACCTCTTGTATCGCCGTGTTCAGGTCCACCGTCTCGACGGCGGTGCTGCGCTTGCTGAAGAGCGCCCGGAGCCGGCTGATGACCTCCGCGGCCCGGTTGCCGTCGCGGATCGTCCGCCGCGCGGTCTCGCGGGCACCCGACACGTTGGCGGGCTCGGCGGCCAGCATGCGCAGGCACGTGCTCGCATTGGTGATGATGCCAGCCAGGGGCTGGTTGAGCTCGTGGGCGATCGAGGCCGTGAGATGTCCCATGGTCATCACCCGCGTCATATGCGCGAGCTCCGCCTGGGTGTCGCGCAGCTCGTCCTGCGCTTCCTTCCAGTCGTGCATGTCGACGCAGGCGCCGTACCACTTGACGATCCGCCCGCTCTCGTCCTGGAGCGGAAGAGCGTCGGTCACGCACCAGCGATAGATCCGATCCGCCGGATGGATCAGCCGGGCTTCGACATGGAAGGGAACGCCGGTCGCGACGCTCGCTTCCCATGTCCGCGCGGTCTGCTCCACATCGTCGGGATGGAGCAGCTTCTTCCAGCCGTCGCCCATGATGTCGGCCGCCGTGAACCCGGTGAAGTCCACCAGCCGGTCGTTGCAATAGTCGAT
>DATKNM010000223.1:0-5184 GCA_035541335.1 Binatia bacterium | reverse complement strand
AGCGGTCCCCCCGATACAAGCGGAAACCCGCCCGAATTTCCCTGGAAATCCAACAGAATCGATGAGATTTCCGTGACTTCCTGCCTCCGTTGACAGGGGGGAACCAGCCGCCTATCTGTTGCGCACCGACAAGCCGGAAATACGAAGGTTTCTGAACATGTTCGCGGCGCTGGCCAAGCGGGTCTTCGGATCCGCCAATGACCGTTTCATTAAGACTCTCAACACGACGGTCGCGGCGATCAACGCGCTGGAACCCGAGGTTCAGGCCCTCGACGACGAAGCCCTGAAGGGGCGGACCGCTGCGCTCAGGGCGCGTCTCGCTGCTGGCGAGACCCTGGAAGACGTCCTGCCCGATGCCTTCGCCACCGTCCGCGAGGCGGCGATCCGCAGCCTCGGACAGCGGCATTTCGACGTCCAGCTGAAGGGCGGCGTCGTGCTCCACCAGGGCAAGATCGCCGAGATGAAGACTGGCGAAGGCAAGACCCTGGTCGCAACCCTGCCGGTCTACCTGAACGCGCTCGAGGGCAAGGGCGTCCACGTCGTCACGGTCAACGACTACCTCGCCAAGCGCGATTCCGAATGGATGGGGCAGATCTACCGCTTCCTCGGCTTGAGCGTCGGTGTGATCGTCCACGGCATGAGCGATGTTGAGCGCCGGCAGGCCTATGCCTGCGATATCACCTACGGCACCAACCACGAGTTCGGTTTCGACTACCTGCGCGACAACATGAAGTTCCGCCTGGAGGACATGGTCCAGCGCGACTTCAACTACGGCATCGTCGACGAGGTCGATTCGATCCTGATCGACGAGGCGCGGACGCCGCTGATCATCTCCGGTCCGACCGAGGATAACTCCGACCTCTACTACAAGGTCGACAAGCTGATGGCGCACCTGAAGCCGTCGGATTACGAGAAGGACGAGAAGTCGCGCCACGTCGCGCTGACCGAGGAAGGCACCGAGCACATCGAGCAGTTGCTGAAGGGCGTCGGCCTCCTGAAGCAGGGTTCGCTCTACGACATCTCTAACATCGCCCTGGTGCACCATGCCAACCAGGCGCTGAAGGCCCACACCCTGTTCTCCCGCGACGTCGACTACGTGGTGAAGGACAACAAGGTCATCATCATCGACGAGTTCACCGGCCGCATGATGGAGGGCCGGCGCTATTCCGAGGGCCTGCACCAGGCGCTGGAGGCCAAGGAAGGCGTCGACATCCAGAACGAGAACCAGACGCTGGCCTCGATCACCTACCAGAACTATTTCCGCATCTTCCCGAAGCTCGCCGGCATGACCGGCACGGCGATGACCGAGGCGCCTGAGTTCTCCGAGATCTACGGGCTCGACGTGATCGAGATCCCGACCAACAAGCCGGTCAGCCGTGAGGACCAGGAGGACGAGGTCTATCGCTCGGCGCGCGAGAAGTACGACGCGATCATCGACGAGATCAAGCGCGCCCGCGAGCGCAAGCAGCCGGTCCTGGTCGGCACCGTCTCGATCGAGAAGTCGGAGGTCTTGTCCGAGCTCCTGAAGAAGAAGGGCATCCCGCATTCGGTGCTGAACGCGCGCTACCACGAGCAGGAGGCGCACATCATCGCCGAGGCCGGAGTACCCGGCGCCGTCACCGTCGCCACCAACATGGCCGGTCGCGGTACCGACATCCAGCTCGGCGGCAACCTGCAGATGCGGATCGAGCGCGAGACCCTCGGCATGACCGACCAGGCGGCGATCGCGAAGAAGGTCGAGGAGATCAAGGCCGACATCGCCCAGAAGCGCGAGCAGGTGCTGACTTCGGGCGAGATTCTGGTGATCGAGCCCGGCAAGAACGGCAAGCCCGACAAGACCGAGACCTTCCCCGGCGGCCTCTTCATCATCGGGACCGAGCGGCATGAGAGCCGGCGCATCGACAACCAGCTGCGTGGCCGTTCGGGCCGCCAGGGCGATCCCGGTCGCTCCAAGTTCTATCTCTCGCTGGAAGACGACCTGATGCGGATCTTCGCCCCGGCGCGCATGGACTCCATGCTTCAGCGCCTGGGCCTGAAGGAAGGCGAGGCGATCGTCCATCCCTGGGTCACCAAGGCGCTGGAGAAGGCGCAGCAGAAGGTCGAGGCGAGGAACTTCGATATCCGCAAGAACCTGCTGAAGTTCGACAACGTGATGAACGATCAGCGCAAGGTGATCTACGAGCAGCGCCGCGAGCTGATGGCCGCCGACGACCTCAAGGAGGAGGTCGCCGAGATGCGGCGCGAGGTGGTCGACGACCTGATCGCCCGCCACATCCCGGAGAAGGCCTTCGCCGAGCAATGGGACGCCGCCGGCCTGCACGAGGAGATGCTGCGGATCTTCGCCCTCGACCTCCCGGTGGTCGACTGGGCCAAGGAGGAGGGCATCGCCGAGGAGGCGATCCGCGAGCGGGTGACCGACGCGATCGACCGCAGGATGGCGGAGAAGGCGGCTAATATCGGCCCCGAGGTCATGCGCAGCATCGAGAAGTCGCTGCTGCTTCAGCTCCTAGACCAGAACTGGAAGGAGCATCTGCTCCTGCTCGACCATTTGCGGCACGGCATCGGGCTCCGCGCCTATGGCCAACGCGATCCTTTGAACGAGTACAAGCGCGAGGCCTTCGAGATGTTCGAGGCCATGCTGGACCGGCTCCGCGAGCAGATCACCACGCTCCTTGCCCATGTCGAGATCCGGCCGCAGGAGCAGGCGCCGTTACCGCCGGCCCAGCCGACGCCGGTCGTGGCACCGCAGGGACCGCAATCCGGGACCGCGCGCCAGGTGATCGCGCAAGCGAACGCCGCGACCGCGCCGGCCGGCACCCGCCCGAAGGCCGAGCTGCCGATCGGTGTCGACGCCAACGACCCCTCGACCTGGTCGCGCCTCGGCCGCAATGCCGAATGCCCCTGCGGCTCCGGCAAGAAGTACAAGCACTGCCACGGCAAGCTGGTGAAAGCCTGAGGTATCGGGTGCATTGCACCTTCGCATAGCCCTTCCCCTCGTTCTTCTCTTCCTCACTGCGACGCCGGCTGCCGCCGGCGAGGCTGCGCACGAGATTGCTAGCCGCGCGTGCAATGCGCTCCAAGAGCGCGCGAACGCCGTTCCCGGCGACGGCCCGCTCTTCCTTCGCAGCTATGACGCCGCCTCCGGCGAAGGTCCCGGCAGCGAACCTGCGCTCAACGGCGCTTTCACTTATGACAACGCGCTCGCCTCCATCGCGCTCGTCGCATGTGGGGATACTCGAGCCGCGCAGCGGGTGGGACAGGCTTTGCTTGCTGCCGCGGCGGCGGATCGCAGCGGCGAATCCGGACGTCTCCGCAATGCCTATCGGCCGGGCCCAGTCGAGCAATCGCCCGTGCCGCCACCCGTACCGCCAATGGGCTGGTGGAGCGATGTCGAACGGCGCTGGGACGAGGATCCCTATCAAACCGGAACCGCCACCGGCAACGTGGCCTGGGCGGCGCTCGCGCTTCTGACGCTCGAACAGGCGACCCACGACCCGCGTTATCGCCAAGGCGCCGCACGCCTCGCCCGCTGGACCCTCGCCGGCTTTGTCGATGATCGCCGGCCGGCCGGGATCGTCGGCGGCCTCTACGGCTACGATGTGGCGCCGCAGCGCCTCGCCTGGAAATCCACAGAGCAAAACACGGACTGGGCGGCGGTTTTCGACTGGCTCGCGCGTCTCGAGCCCGATGCCGGCTGGCAGCAGCCCGCTCAACGCGCGCGCGGATTCGTCGCTTCCCAATGGGAATCGGATGCGGGCCGATTCCTGGTCGGCACTCTGCCCGACGGCACGACGCCGAACCACGTCAACAGCGGGTTGGATGCCGCACTTTGGCCGCTGCTGTTGCGCGATGCGCCGGCGGAATGGCGCGATTCGATGAGTGATGTGGCGCGCCGTTACGCCGTCGGCGCGGGTTTCGATTTCAACGACGACCGCGACGGCATCTGGTGGGAGGGCACGGCCCAGGCGGCGCTGGTGTATCGCGTCCTCGGCCGGATCGAAGATGCCGGTCGGCTTCTCGCGGCACTCGCCGGACAGTTCAGTCCAGGCGGTCTCGTCTGGGCGACGGACCGGCCGCGCATCACCACAGGCCTCGCGCTCTCGCCTCAAAGCATGCGCGACGACTTCTATTATTTCCACCTGCCGCATCTGGGGGCGACCGCCTGGACCGCGCTCGCGGCGCTCGGCTGGAATCCCTTCACCGGCTCAGCGAGCAAGCCCTGACCTGATACCAAAGGGTCATTGAGGTGCACGCAGCCGACGCGCAGATTGTCGCTGTCGGCAACGGCGGTCGCCGGTGACAGGGACCGAAATTCGTGCTCGGTCATTCCTGTTGCCTGCGGCAATCTCTATTACTATCATAATAAAAGTCTCTTGAGCGCCGCGCGTTCTTGGCGCCGTCCCGCAACCATTCAGCTGTTGGGGATATTCCATGATCACCTTGACCATCAACGGACAGAGCCACGACCTCGACATCACCGAGGACACGCCACTGCTCTGGGCCTTACGGGACGTGCTCGGCATGACCGGCACGAAATTCGGCTGTGGAATCGCGCAATGCGGCGCCTGCACCGTGCATCTCGACGGCCATCCGGTGCGCTCCTGCATGCTGCCGGTGGGGACGATCGGGACGGCCCAGATCACCACCATCGAGGGGATCGGCGCGACCGAGGCCGGTGCCCGTATCCAGAAGACCTGGCTCGACCTCGAGGTCGTGCAATGCGGTTACTGCCAGTCCGGCCAGATCATGTCCGCCGCGGCCTTGTTGGCGAACACGCCCCAGCCTGACGACCGCGACATCGACGACGCCATGGCCGGCAACATCTGTCGCTGCGGCACCTATGTCCGGATCCGGGAAGCCATCAAGAAAGCGGCAGGTGTGGCATGAGAGCCGCGCTTTCACGGCGCTCTCTGCTGAAGGCTGGCGCCGCCGGCGGCCTCGCGGCAGGATTCCTGCTCGGCTTCCGCCTGCCGCTCGCCCGCGCCGCAGGGGAGTTCGAGCCCAACGCATTCATCCGGATCGCCGGCGACGGCGGGATCACTTTGATCATGCCCCAGGTGGAGATGGGGCAGGGCACCTACACCTCGATCTCGATGATCCTCGCCGAGGAGTTGGACGCCGATTTCGCCCGGGTCGCGGTCGAGCACGCGCCGCCCAGCGACAAGCTCTACGGCAATCCCTTCT
>DATKNM010000222.1:0-13624 GCA_035541335.1 Binatia bacterium | reverse complement strand
AGGCGATTTTGGACGCAGGGCCTACACCATCGACTGGCCGACTATCGGTCTGGCCGTCGGGATCTACGGCGCTTTCCTTCTCACCACCTATTTCTACGCATCGATCCCCTGGTGGCTGCTGTTGCCGCTGGGCGCGATCATCGTTGGTCTGCACGGTTCGTTGCAGCACGAGGCGGTGCACGGCTATCCGACCCGCTGGCCGCTGGCGAACCTCTTGATCGCCGGCTGGTCGCTCTGGCTCTGGCTGCCCTACGGCACCTATCGCCGGACCCACCTCGCGCACCACATCGACGAGCAGCTGACCGATCCGACCAAGGATCCGGAATCAAACTACGTGACTGCCGCGCAGTGGGCCGTCATGGGGTCTTTCCACCGCGCGGTCCGCCTCTCGATCGGCAGCATGGCCGGGCGCTTCGTTCTGGGGCCGATCTATTTCGCGACCATGAACTACATCGAGCTCTTCCAGGCGATCCGGCATGGCGACCGCCGGATCCTGACGCCGTGGTTCTGGCATGTCATCGCGCTCGCCGCGATCCTCGGCTGGGTGATCGGCGTCTGCCACATGCCGTTCTGGCTCTACGTGCTCTGCTTCGCCTATCCGGGAACCTCGATGGCGCTGGTCCGCTCCTATGCGGAGCACCGCTGGGCGCCCAACCCCAACCACCGCACCGCGATCATCGAATCCGGCCCGTTCTGGAGCCTGCTCTTCCTCTACAACAACCTGCACATCCTGCATCACCTGGAGCCGGGCCTCGCCTGGCATCAGCGCCCGGCGCGCTATCGCGAGATTCGCGACCAGCTGGTGGCCGCCAATGGCGGCTACGTGATCCAGGGCTACTGGTCCCTGGCCCGCCACCACCTCGTGACGCCGAAAGAGCCCCTGCTCCACCCGGCGTGACTTAACTCACCCTGCCTAACTCACTGTGATTGCAAGATAGCTCCGGGCCGGACCCGGGGGCACATGACGTTTGGCGCGGTTTCAGGCTAATATTCCCGACCGCCACCGGTCAGCGTCGCGAAGGCAAGCCGCCCGATGAGTCCTGAAGGCAACGGCCCTCTGGAGAGCCGACCGGAAACGGCCGACCCGACCCCGGATCGGGCGCCCGATGCTGGCCACGCAGCAGAGCCCTATCTCGGTCTCGGCACCTGGGAGTGGGACCCGCTCAGCGGCAAGCTGTGGTGGTCGGAACCGGTCTATCGCATCTTCGGCGTCGATCGCGCCACCTTCGATCCGAGCCTCGACAAAGTCATCGCGATGGCGCTCGACGAGGACCGCTGGGTCCATGAAGTCGACATCACCGAGTGGCCGCTGGCACCCTACAGCATCTATTTCCGGATCCGCCGCGCCGACGGCTCGATTCGAACTTTGAGAGAGACCGGCGGCCCGAGCCCGAGTGCCACCGCCGCGAACCCCCGCGTCATCGGGACGGTCCTCGACGTCACCGACATCGAAGCCGACGCGGAGAACGGCGTTGCCGCGGAGATCGGCACCTGGCGCTGGGACAGCACGAGCGCGGAGCTTCGCGCCTCGCCCGAGGCGCTCCAGATCCTCGGGCTCCGGCCCGACGGCATGATCTGCCAGGAGGAGCGGAACCTGCTGCTGCATCCCGAGGATCGCGACCGCGTGGCACGGGTCTACGCGGAAGCACGCCGGGCGCGGTCCGGCTTCCATCACCGCTATCGCATTCTGCGGCCGAACGGCGAAGTGCGCTTCATCGAGGAGGACGGCCATCCCCGCGAGCCCGGGGTGTTCGAGAGCCGGATCACCGACATCACCGACCGCACGCGGTTGGAGCGCAACCTGATGCGGGCACAGAAGATCGCGCGGCTCGGCACCTGGGAGTTCGATCCCCGGACCGGCGTGCTGTGGTGGTCGGACCAGACCTACCGGCTGCTGGGGTTCGAGCCCGGCGAGATCCGGCCCTCGATGACGATCTGGGAATCAAGAATACATCCCGACGACGTGCGCAGCATGCGCACCGCCCTGGACGAAGCCATACGCACCCAGCGGCCCTACTCTCTGCAATACCGCATCCGGCTGCCCGACGGCAGCATGCGGTTCCTGATCGACCAGGGCGAGTTCTCCGATGGGATCGAGGTCGGGCTCGTCATGGACATCACCGAGCATCACCGCGCCGAGCGGAACCTCAACCTCGCCCAGCAGATCGCCCAGATCGGCAGCTGGGAATGGAGCCTGACCAGCGACGATCATTGGTGCTCGGAGCAGTGCTATCGCATTCTTGGGCTCGATCCCCGCACCGACGTCCTCGACGAAGCGGTCTGGGACCGCATCACCCATCCGGACGACGCGGCTCGCACCAGCGCCTATCTTGCGGACGCCCTGAGCAATCGTCGCTCGTATACCTATCAATATCGCCTGATCCGGCCGGACGGCATGGAGCGGATCGTCGTCGAGTCCGCGGAACCGCTGTCGGACGATCGCTATGTCGGCACGCTGGTGGATGTGACCGATCGCGTGCGGATGGAACGGAACCTCGCCGAGGCGCAACGCATCGCCGGGCTCGGCAGCTGGGAGGTCGACGGGCGCAGCGGCGAGATTCGCTGGTCCGAGGAGATGTACCGCCTGCTCGGTGCAGCGCCGAACTTGGTGCCGCCGAGCGTGGAATTCTGGGGCGCCCACATCCACCTGGAGGACCGCGACCGCGTCCTCGCCGCTTACGAAGAAGCCGCGCGCAGCCACACGCCTTACAGCCTGCAATATCGTCTCATCCGTTCCGACAACCAGACCCGGTACGTCCATGAGCAGTGCGAGTGCGCCGATGGCGGCTTCGCCGGCTATGTCATGGACATTACGGATCGCCAGAAGATCCAGCGCCGCCTCGCCAAGGCCCAGGAGATCGCCAGGATCGGCAGCTGGGAATGGGACCCGGCGACCAACCGGACCTGGCTTTCCGACGAGGTCTACCGGATGCTCGGCCTCGATCCCGCCACCTGGGAGTTCGAAATCGACCGCTGGTACGGGCTGATCCACCCGGAGGATCGCGATCGGGTGCGCCAGGCCTATGCCACTGCCGATGCGCGGTCGGAAGGATGCGCGATCCAGCTCCAGATCCGGCAGCCCGATGGCGGATATCGGCTCTACTACGAGCAGAGCGAGCCCAACGACGCCGGGACCTACACCGGAATCCTCTGGGACATCACCGACATGACCCGCGCCCAGCGCAACATGGCCGAGGCGCAGCGCATCGCCCGCATCGGCAGCTGGGAATGGGACGTCGATCGCGACGAGCATTGGTGGTCGGATGAATGCTACCGGATCCTCGGCCTCGACCCCCAAACCGTCGCCGCTACGGAGCTCACCTGGGACGCCCTCACCCATCCCGATGACGTCGCCTGGACCGAGGTCGAGTTCCAGGAGGCGATCCGGACCCACCGCCCCTACAGCTATCAGTACCGTATCATTCGCCCGGACGGTCAGGTCTGCACCGTGTTCGAAACCGGAGAACCGGTCTCCACGGACCGATATGCCGGCACGGTCATGGACGTCTCCGAGCGGGTGAAGATCGAGAGCCGCCTAGCGGAGTCGCAGCGGCTCGCCAAGCTCGGCAGCTGGGAATGGAACACCGAGACCGACGAGCGCTGGTGGTCGGAGGAGTGCTATCGGCTTTACGGTATCTCTCCCGAAGTGCGGCCGATCACGCGCCAGATCTGGCTTTCCAGCATCCACCCGGACGATATGCCGGCGCTGAGGTCCCTGATCGCCTCGGTCGAGGCCCATCCGCGACCCTACAACTATCGCTGCCGGGTCCGGCGCCCGGACGGCTCGCTCCGGACGATCCAGGTCCACGGCGAGCCGATCTCCGATTACGGCCCCGGCAACCCGATCATCGCCGGCACGACCCTCGACATCACCGACCGGGAGTCGATCGAAAACCAGCTCCACCAGGCGCAGAAGATGGAGGCCGTCGGCCAGCTGACCGGCGGCATCGCCCACGACTTCAACAACCTCCTCGGCGCCATCCTCGGCAATCTCGACCTGCTGAACGACGAGATCGCCAGTCCCCACGCAAAGGGCCTGGTCAATCGCGCGGTCTCCGCCGCCGAGAGCGGCGCGCAGCTGGTCCGTCGCCTGCTCGCCTTCTCGCGCAAGCAGGCGCTGGACGCGCAGGTGACCGACGTCAACGAGCTGATCGTCAACGTGCTCGACCTGCTGCGTCGAACCTTGGGCGACAAGGTGCAGATCGAGACCGACCTCGCCGCCGGCCCGATCCATTGCCTGATCGACCGGCCGCAGACCGAGGGCGCGCTGCTGAATCTCTGCATCAACGCCCGCGACGCCATGCCCGACGGAGGCACGGTGACGATCGGCACACGTGAGGTCACGTTCGATGCGCGCCGCCCCGGCTTTCCCGATCTCCGCCCCGGGCCGCATATCGAGCTGACCGTGACCGATGACGGCACCGGCATGCTCCACGAGGTCATGGAGCGCGCCTTCGAGCCGTTCTTCACCACCAAGGCCGCGGGCCAGGGCAGCGGCCTCGGGCTCAGCATGGTCTACGGCTTCGTGAAGCAGTCCGACGGGCATGTCGAGATCGCGAGCCGGCCGAACCACGGCACCACGGTTCGCATCTATCTGCCGCTCTACACCGGAGGGATTCCCCGGCCGGTGGACGCAGATCCGCCGGCGCCAACGCCCAGCCGCGGCAAGGAGCTGATCCTCGTCGTCGAGGATAATGCCGACCTCCGGAGCTACGCCGTCGGCGTGCTGCGCTCGTTCGGCTATCGCGCGCTCTCGGCCAGCTGCGCCTCCGGTGCGCTGAAGCTCCTTGAATCCCGTGCCGACGTGGCGCTGCTCTTCACCGACATCGTGTTCAAGGAGGGGCCGACGGGCATTCAGCTCGCGGAGATGGCCCGGCGGCAACGCCCGGATCTCAAGGTGCTCCTGACCTCCGGCTATCTCGGGGATCGCGCCGTCCGGGACCGCGCCGGCGAAGCCGGCACGTTCACCATTGCCAAACCGTTCCGGGCCCCCGAACTGGGCCGCAAGCTCGAGGAGATCTTCGGGCCAGGCGCGCCGCGGCATTCGCTCTACTGATTTGTCCCATCTCGCCATTCCCCCGGCGATCCGCTAATGGTCGGTCTTTCCGAGCGATCGAGCGATGAACTCCAGCCGTTCCTCCCTGCCGCGCCCTTCCCCGCTTGCCGCCTTTCTGTACTACGGCGCCGGGGTATTCAGCTTCTCCGTGGTCGACGCGGCGACGCGGTTGCTCAGGGTCGATTACAACTACGACACCTGGCAGATCATGCTGGTGACCCGCGTCCCGCCGCTGCTGGTCGCCCTCCTCATGACCATGCAGGCGACCGGCAGCCCGTTCCGTCTGGCAACGCGCTTCCCGCTCACCCATCTCGGCCGCGGGATCTGCGTGCTCCTGACCACCTTCACCTTCTTCGCCGGGCTGAAATACCTCCCGCTCGCCGATTGCATCGTGATCGCCTTCGCGGCGCCGATCTTCGTCACCGCCCTATCCGGCCCGTTTCTCGGCGAGAAGGTCGGCTGGCGCCGATGGTCGGCCGTCGCCGTGGGCTTCGGCGGAGTCGTGCTGGCGGTGAAGCCCGGCGCGGGCTCGTTCAATCTCGGCACCGGGCTGATCCTCGCCTCGGCCGTTGCCTACGCGCTGACGCTGCTGACGCTCCGGCCGCTCTCCGGCAAGGAGCACACGCACAACATCCTCTTCTATTCGACGGCCGTCACCCTGCTCGCGGCGGTCGTGCCGGGGATCATCGAGTGGAAGCCGGTCGGGTGGACGGCGGCGGGCGTGATGGTGGTGCAGGGCCTCGCCAGCGCCGGCGGGCAGTTCACCATGGTGAAGGCCTTCCGTCTGGGCGAAGCCTCCATGCTGGCGCCGATCGAGTTCACTGCATTGATCTGGGCGACGCTGTTCGGCTTCATGTTCTGGGGCGATCTGCCCACCCTGGAGGTTCTCGCCGGCGCCGCGCTCATCATCGGCGCCAACATCTACATCGCCCATCGGGAGGCGCAGGCGGCAAAACGGATTCGTGACTTGAGTCCCATACCCGAGCATGCCAGCCTTCCGGAATGACGCGCTCCGGCCTCAGTTCCTTCGTCGCCTTCATGACCCTCATCGCCCAGGCACACGCCGATCCGGTGAAGCTCACCGGCGCCGAGATCAAGGCCGCCTTCACCAGCAATACCGTCCACGGCACATGGGCCGGCAAGGAATACTGGAGCTACTTTGGCGGCGACGGCTGGACCACCTACCTGCCCGCCGGCGGCAACAGCAGCGATGGACGCTGGGGCGTCGATGCCGCCCAGTATTGCTCGACCTGGGCCCAGAGCGGGTCGAGTTGCTACGACATCTATCGCGACGGCACGCGCATCGTCTGGGGCGTTCCCTCCAGCGGCGCGCGATATGAATCGACGCTGCTCGACGGCGATCAGTTGCCGAAGTAAGACGCTGCAAGCCGCGCTCGGAAATCGCTAAGATGCCTGCATGAGCACGCAGGAAAAAAGTCGGTGGGTCCGGCCGACGGTCGAATACGGGCCGGTCGTCCTCTTCTTCGTCTCGTTCAAGGTCTGGGGGCTGATGCCGGCGACCGCCATCCTGGTGGTCGCCTCCGTGCTCGCAGTCGGCTTCGCGCTCATGAGAACGCGACGCCTCGCCTGGGCGCCGGTCGTCACCACGGTGATCGTCGTGATCTTCGGCGGGCTGACGCTGATCTTCAAGGACGAGAGCTTCGTCAAGATGAAGCCGACCGTCGTCTACACCCTCTTCGCCGTCACCCTCTGGACCGGGCTGGTCATGAAGAAGCCGCTGCTGGAGCGATTGATCGGCGACGGCATCAAGATGGACCACGCCGGCTGGCGCAAGCTCGAATGGCGCTTCGCCGCCTTCTGCGCCGTCCTCGCCGTCTTGAACGAGATCGTGTGGCGCACCCAGACCACCGACCTCTGGGTGGACTTCAAGCTCGGCACCATCGGCCTCACCGTTCTCTTCATGGCGACCCAGCTGCCGATGATCCGCCGCCACCTCCTTCCGGAGGGCGTTCCGGACAGCGAGCCGGTCCGGGACTAGCGCGCATGGCGGACGACCGCGGAGATCAGGACTGGGACGGCGAGATCCTCTATCTGAAGGCCCCGACCGGCCGCTCGAAGATGATCGCCCTGGTGCACAATCATTGGGAAACGCTGCGCGGCCAGCGCCACTTTCCGACCCGGGGCGAGATCGACCCGACGGTGATCTACACCTGCCTGCCCTACATCTCCGTCATGCAATACCAGCACGAACCCTATCGCGTGCAGTTCCGCCTGGTCGGCAATGAGGTCTCGCGTCTCTACGGCGGCAATGTGCAGGGCCGCTGGCTCGACGAGATGGGCTGGGCGCCGCATGACGTTGCGGACACAGCCGACATCTACCGCCGCCTCTATCAGGGCGGCGCGCCGATGTTCGGCCTCTCCTACACCGACTACCAGAGCAAGGCCGACCGGATCTTCGAATGGGCGGTCTTCCCCCTCTCCGAGGACGGCGAGCGAGTGACCCACGCGCTCAGCATCGACGACTACACCATGGTGACCCCGCGGGGGCGGAAGCCGTTTTAGAGAGCTGACCCTTCTTTCGTGGGCGCCTCGGCTTGGTCAACCCCCACTCCAGCTCGCCCCCATCTTGGGGGCGAGTGATCTTCCGAGACGCTGCGGATCGTGAAAGCGATAGCTGAGGAAGCGTGCGAAGTCTCTCTCCCTCTTCCCGCCCCCAAGATGGGGGCGGGTAAGGGTGGGGGTTGACCTCCCCGCGCTATCTCGTCACTTGGAGACTGCGTTCTCTACACCTCCAGCCTCGGCACCACGCAGGCGAAGCGGTCGGCCAGCTCCGCCAAGGCGACGCGCTTCACCGTCGCGGCGTCGATGACGCCGTCCTGCCCGTCCGGCAGGTCCCGAGTCGCCGTTGCCTCGGCGACCACGGTCGCGCGGTAGCCGAGATCCAGCGCGGCACGGGTGGTGGCGCTAACGCACATATGCGCCATGAACCCGGTGACGATCAGGTTCGTCCGCCCGATCGCTTTCAGCTCGGCGTCGAGCTCGGTCTTGGCGAAGGCGTTCGGGAGGGACTTCACGACAACGGTCTCGTTCGCCTGGGGTGCGATGCCGGCGATGAATTGCACCATCGCGCCATCTGGATCGAACAGCGCGCCACCGGCCTTGCCGTTCTGAGCGACGTGGATGATCGGCGCCCCGGCGCGGCGCGCTGCGGCCTGCAGCCGGCCGATCGCGGCGACCGCCGTGTCGATGCCGTCGAGTCGCAGCTTGCCCTCGGTGTATTCGCGCTGGTGATCGATCACCAGGAGCACGGCGTCGGCGAAGCGCGCCGGCGGCCAGGCGGCGCCGGCATGGTCCAGCAATGTCTTCGGCAAGGCTTTCATCTCTCGTCTCCATCGTTCAACATGGGCTGGAGATAGAGCGTGCAAACATTCCGGTCGAGTCGCAGTTTCCCACGCCAGGCGTGCAATTTTGCACAGGACGGTTGATGCAAGATCCAATCTGGGACGATCTGCACTGCCTGCTGGAGGCCCTGCAGCATGGCAGCCTCGCCGCCGGCGCACGGGCGCTGGGGATCGACCATACGACCATCGGCCGGCGGATCCGCCGGCTGGAGCAGGACCTGCGCCAACCGGTGTTCGAGCGGCAGCGACCGGGTCTCGCCTTGACGCCCTTCGGAGAGGCGGCGCTGGTCGAGGTGGAGCGGATGCGCGACGCCGCGGCGACGATTGCGCGGCTCGCCCAAGCCCGGCCCAAGCTTGCCGGGCTGGTGCGGCTGACCACGACCGGCATGTTCGCGACCGCTTATCTGACACCGGTGCTCGCCGGCTTGCGCAAGCGGCATCCGCTGATCGAGATCGAGCTCATCGTCGAAGAACGGAATGTGAGCCTCGCGCGTCGGGAGGCCGACATCGCCCTGCGCCTGGCGCGCCCCAAGGATGGAGATCTGGTCGCGCGCAAGGTGGCGACGCTGGGCTATGGGCTCTATGCCTCACCGCTTTATCTGCGGCGCGCCAAGCCGGACGCCCTCGCCTTTGTCGGCTTCGAGGACACGCATCTCGACCTGCCGGAGATCGGCTGGCTCAACGCCTGCAGCCGCGGACACACCGTCGCCTTTCGGTCGAACTACCGCATGGCGCAGGTGGAGGCGGTTCGCGCCGATCTGGGGATCGGCGTGCTGCCGCATTACGCCGCGACGCATCTCGCGCCGGTACCCGCCTCACTCGTCGCGGCACCGGAAAAGATGACCCGTGAGCTCTGGTTGCTGGTGCACCGCGACCTCAAGGACGCGCCCAGATTCCGCGCCGTCATCGACTTCCTGGTCGAGCAGACGACGCGCGATCGTGGCGTTCTGGAGCGTGGCCGGCGAGCATGAGCATTCGCTCTCGCCTAAGAACGAAAAATGAACTATACTTTGAATTTGTCCGGTCCAGTGCCAACCCCGACCGGACCCCGACGGAACGCAGAATCGGTCTGGCCTCTCCCGATGCGACAAAATCTTTCATCATCAGCGGCTTAATGCACCCCGACGACTCTCCGAAATGGCGGAGAGCGTAAACCCTAAACGTTGCTGTCCGGCGCCGCGGCCTTGCGCTTGGTGATGAAGGCCTGGAGTGCTTCGTCGAGTGCCGGATCGAGCGCCGGGGCCTCGTAGTCCTGGAGCATGCGCTTCCAGATCTTGTTGGCGCGCTGGGCGGCGTCCTGTCGTCCTTCCGCCTCCCATTGCTCGAAGGAATTGTTGTCGGCGATCGACGAGCGATAGAAGGCGGTCTCGAAATTGGCTTGGGTGTGGCCGCAACCGAGGAAGTGGCTGCCCGGGCCGACCTCGCGGATCGCGTCCAAAGCCTGGCCGTTCTCGGTGAGGTCGATGCCCTTCGCCAGCACCTGCATCATGCCGAGCTGGTCCGCGTCCATGATGAACTTCTCGTAGCCGGAGGCGAGGCCGCCCTCGAGCCAGCCTGCGCCGTGCAGCACGAAGTTGGTCCCGGCCTGCAAGGTCGGCAGCAGGGTCTGGGCGCTCTCATAGGCGGCTTGCGCATCAGGCACCTTGGAGGCGCAGAGCGAGCCGCCGGTGCGGAACGGAATGCCGAGGCGGCGCGCGATCTGCGCCGCGGCGAGGCTCACCAGGGTCGGCTCCGGCGTGCCGAAGGTCGGCGCGCCGGACTGCATGGAGATCGAGCTCGCGAACACGCCGAAGATCACTGGCGCGCCGGGCTTGTAGAGCTGGCAAGTGCCGGCGCCGGAGAGCACCTCGGCCAGGACCTGCGCCAAGGTGCCGGCGGCGGTGACCGGGCTCATCGCACCCGCGAGGATGAAGGGCGTCGTGATCGAGGCCTGGTTGGCGCGGGCATAGACCTTCATTGCGCCCAGCATGGTGCCGTCCCAGACCATCGGGGAGTTGGCGTTGATCAGCGAGGTGATGACGGTGTTCGTTTCCAGGAACTTCTCGCCGAAGACGATCTTCGCCATCTCGACGGTGTCGGCCGCGCGCTCCGGCGCGGTCACCGAGCCCATGAAGGGCTTATCGGAGTACTTGATATGGCTGTAGACCATGTCGAGGTGCCGCTTGTTCACCGGCAGATCGACCGGCTCGCAGACTGTGCCGCCCGAATGATGGATCGAGGGCGACATGTAGGCGAGCTTCACGAAGTTGCGGAAGTCCTCGATGGTGGCGTAGCGCCGGCCTTCGTCGAGGTTCCGGATGAAGGGCGGGCCGTAGACCGGCGCGAAGACCGTGGCGTCGCCGCCGATCCGGACCGAGCGCTCCGGGTTGCGGGCGTGCTGGATGTATTCGCGGGGTGCCGACTTCTGGATGATCGAGCGGCAGAGGCCGCGCGGGAACCGGATCCGCGTGCCCTTCACATCGGCGCCGGCCTGCTTCCAGAGCTCGAGCGCCTCGGGTTCGTCGCGGAACTCGATGCCGATTTCCTGGAGGATGGTGTCGGCGTTGCGCTCGATGGTCTCAAGCCCCTCCTCGTCGAGGATCGTCACCAGCGGGATCTTGCGGACGATGTAGGGGTTCTGGACCAGCTTCGGCCGCTGGCGCTGGGCACGGCGCGCATCGGCGCCGCCGCGCGCGCGCCTGCTGGATTCACTGCGGGCGCCTTCCGGCTGCGTGTTCTCGGCGACGGCCATGGATTGCCTCTTCCTGGACGAGGTTTGGGGGCTCGAATCTCTGTCCCCATATCGACACCAGGGGGCCCATCGGCTCTAGCGGAACAGCGACAGGCGCTGCCCTTTTCGCGCCCCCTCCGCCCGGGACAAAACAGGGCGATTTCCGGGGGTTATACAGCTCCGCGGCCAGGGCCCGCGGTGTCGCGCGGCCCTTTGGGATTGTCGCAAACAGGCGGCAAGCGGCACGCCGCGCCGCTATAGTCCGGCGCATACCCAATCGAAGGAACAGGCGGAGTCCAGAGGAAATGGCTGAGTTTCCGAAGCAGGCCAAGGTCGTCATCATCGGGCTCGGCGGAATCGTCGGCGCCTCGGTCGCCCACCACCTGATCGAGCGCGGCTGGAGCGACATCGTCGGCATCGACAAGTCGGGCATCCCGACCGACATCGGCTCGACCGCCCATGCCTCCGACTTCTGCTACATGACCAGCCACGATTTCCTCTCCTGCTGGACCTCGCTCTACTCCATCGATTTCTACAGCAAGCTCGGCCATTACGAGCGGGTCGGCGGCCTCGAGGTCGCCCGGGTCGGCGATGACGGCCGCATGGACGAGATCAAGCGCAAGGTCATGTCGGCGAAAGCCTTCGGCACCCGCGCCCGCCTGATCGGCCCCGCCGAGATCAAGAAGAAGTTCCCGCTGATCGAGGAGGACAAGGTCCAGGGCGGCCTCTGGGATCCGGACGCCGGCCTCGTCATCCCGCGCTCCCAGACCGTCGCCGGCAAGCTGGTGAACCAGGCCGAAGCCTCCGGCAAGCTGAAGCTGTTCACCAACACGCCGGCGAAGTCGCTGGTGATCGAGAACGGCCGCGTGAAGGCCGTCGTCACCGATCGCGGCACGATCATGGCGGAATACGTGGTGGTCTGCGCCGGCCTCTGGGGCCGCCTGATCGCCGCAATGGCCGGCGAGGACCTGCCGGTGATGCCGGTCGATCATCCCCTCACCTTCTTCGGGCCCTACACCGAGTTCGCCGGCACCGGCAAGGAGATCGGCTGGCCGCTGCTGCGCGACCAGGGAAACTCCGCCTATATGCGCGACACCGGCGATCCGACCACCTCGGAAGGCGGCATGATCGAATGGGGCTATTACGAGGAGCACAATCCGCGCCTCGTCCATCCCCGCGACATCCTGGAGAAGGAGCAGGCCCGCCTCTCGCCCTCGCAGCGCGATCTCGATATGGAGCAGATCCTGACGCCGCTTGAGCGCGCGATCGAGCTGACGCCGATCTTGGGCGAACTCGGCTACGAGGAGAAGCGCTCGTTCAACGGCCTCTTGCAGGTCACCACCGACGGCGGCCCCTCGATCGGCGAAAGCCAGAAGGTGCGCGGCCTCTGGTACTCGGTCGGCATCTGGGTCAAGGACGCGCCCGGAATGGGCAAGCTGGTGGCCGACTGGATGACCGACGGCCGGACCAGGATCGATCACAACCGGATCGACTATTCGCGCTTCTATCCGCACATGTTCAAGGAGGACTTCATCGCCGGCCGCTGCGGCGAGGCGGCGCAGAAGATCTACAACCCCGCGGTCCATCCCCGCGAGCCCTACGCCACCGGCCGCAACATCCGCCGCTCGCCCTTCTACGAGCGGGAGAAGGAGCTCGGCGGCTATTTCATGGAATTGGGCGGCTGGGAGCGCGCCCACGGCTATGCCGCCAACGAGCATCTCTTGAAGAAGTACGGCAACCGCGTGCCGGTGCGGGAGAACGAATGGGACAACCGCCATTTCTGGCGGGTCTCCAACGCCGAGCACCTCGCCATGAGCGAGGATTGCGGCATCGTGAACCTCTCCCACTTCGCGATGTTCGACGTGGAGGGTCCGGACCATGTCGCGCTGATGGAATGGCTCTGCGCCGCCAAGGTCGGCGGCGACAACATGGTCGGCAAGGGTATCTACACGCACTTCCTCGACGACGAGGGCATGGTGCGCGCCGACCTGACCGTGATCCGCATGGCGGATCGCTGCCGGGTGATCGACGGCGCCGATGCCGGCATGCGCGACCTGCACTATGTCCGCCGCACCGCGCAGGACAAGGGCTTCAACGTCACCGTGACCGACGTCACCGAGAAGTACGTCACCATCGGCATCTGGGGCCCGAACGCGCGTGCCACCCTGCAGAAGGTGGTCGAGGATCCGAGCGGCCTCTCCCACGAGAACTTCCCCTTCGCCGCGATCAAGCCGATCAAGATCGGCGGCAAGAACGTGATGGCCTTTCGCATCTCCTATGTCGGCGAGCAGGGCTGGGAGCTGCATATGAAGTACGAGGACGGCCTCGCCGTCTGGGATGCTTTGCGCTCGACCGGCGTTATGCCCTTCGGCGTCGAGACCTACGCCAACAGCCGCCGCATGGAGAAGAGCCTGCGGCTGCAGAACGCAGACCTGCTGACCGAGTACAACCTGATCGAATCCGATCTCGCCCGTCCGAAGGTCAAGGACGCCGACT
>DATKNM010000221.1:0-16943 GCA_035541335.1 Binatia bacterium | reverse complement strand
TGAATCTCTGTGTCAATGCCCGCGATGCCATGCCCGGCGGCGGTCTCGTCCGGATCCATGCGCGCAATCTGGCGAAAGGCAGCCGGCTCGAGCCCGGCGCAAACACGGTCGGCGGCCTTGCTCCCGACCCCGACGGCAACTGCCCACGCGACTTCATCCGGCTTGCGGTCAGCGACACCGGCACCGGCATCCCGCCGGCATTGCTCGCCAAGGTGTTCGAGCCGTTCTTCACCACCAAGGAGGTCGGCAAGGGCACCGGCCTCGGCTTGAGCCAGGTCTATGGCTTCTGCCAGCAGGCGGGGGGCGCCGCCGAGATCGCCAGCGCGCCAGGTGAAGGGACGACGGTCAACTTGATCTTGCCGCGCGCCGGCGCTGCCGTCGAGGCAGACCCACCGGCGCCGGTGCATTCCGCCGCGTCCCGCAGCGGCGGCATGATCCTCCTGGTGGAGGATGACGAGGAGGTCGCCGCCGCGACCGCCACCATCCTCGGCATGATCGGCTACCATGCCCAGCACGTGCGCAACGCCGGCACCGCCCTCGCCCTCCTGCTCGGCGGCCAGCGCTTCGACCTCATGCTTTCCGACATCGTGATGCCCGGCGGCATGAACGGGATCGAGCTCGCCCGTAAGGTGAGACACCACTTCCCCTGGTTGCCGATCCTGCTCACCACCGGCTTCGCGCGGCCGGCGGCGGAGGTGCAGCAGGCCGGCTTCCATCTGATCGCGAAGCCCTACAACGCGGCCTCGCTGCTCGACGCCATCACCAAGGCCCGCGCCGCCGCCACGAGCGCGGCCGAGGGAACCGGCTAAGCCAAGCCGTAGACCAGCTGCGGCGCCGCGACGCCCTTCAGCGCGAACGCGCCAAGCGCCGTGAGTTCGCCGGGACAGCAGGCCGCGAAGTCGGCGGAGGCGAGGATGGTGCGGCCGAGATCGCCGGAGAGAGCCTCGATACGCGCCGCGAGGTTGACCGCCGGACCGATGCAGGTGAAGTCGAGCCGGTTGGCGCTGCCGATATTCCCGTAGAGCACTTCGCCGAGATGGAGCGCCACGCCGAAGCGCACCGCGCCGGGCGCGGCGCGGCCTTGCCAGTCGGCGGCGGCGACCTCGGCCTCGGCCACGCGCGCGGCGGCCAGAGCCGCGCGGCAGACCGAGGCCGTGTCCGATCCGTCGATCGGGAAGATCGCCAGCAGCCCGTCGCCCATGAACTTCAGCACCTCGCCGCCGTGGGCCCGGATCGCCGGGACCTGGCAGTCGAAGTAGCGATTGAGCAACGCGATCAGGTCCTCGGGCGGCATGCGATCGGCGCGGCCGGTGAAATCGCGCATATCGGAAAGCCAGATGGCGGCGCGGATGGTCTCGATGTCGCCACGGCAGATCTGGCCGGCAAGGATTCGCGTGCCGGCTTGGCCGCCGACATATGTATCGAGCAGGTTGAGGGCGACCCTGCGCAAGCTGCGCACCTCGGCAACACGCGCGAGCGGCGCGGCAACCGCCTCGAGGGCCGTGATCGCCTGGTCGGAGAACCCGCCGGGTGCGGCACTCGACCAGGTCGCGACATGGACCTCGCCGTTGCTGAAGAAGAGCGGCGAGACGAGATAGTCGGTCAGGCCCTCGTCGCGGAGCTCCTGCAGGATCGGGAAGTCCATCGGGCAGGCGGGATCGGCGAGCCGACGCCGCATCCCCGTCCGCGTGCCGTAGACCCGCAGCACCGGGCTCGCGATGTAGCCGACATCGTTGTAGGTCTCGAACCCGGCCTCGGAGACCTCGGTGCCGGTCTCCGGCCGCCACAGGAAACGGCGCCCCATGATCTCCGGATGCAGCGTGCGGATGAAGACCGCGCCCCGCGCCAGCGGCACGCCGCACCCGACAAGGCGCGTGCAGAGCTCGGTCAGCACGTCGCCGGCCTCCGGCGCCGAGCGGCAGCCATCGACCATCCAGGCGATGGTCGCGTCGACGCCCCCCTGGTCGATCGCCTCTTGGTCGATCGGTTCTTGGCCGATTCTGGGCATGCCGAGACTCTAGCCCCGCGTTCCAGGCAGTGGAACTGCGGGAGTTGTGACGAACGTCATGCAACCTTCGCTTGCTCGCGCTTTCCCCCGTCACTAGCCTTACCGGAGTGCTTCGGGGGAGGACGCCATGCCCAAGGGTTTGCTCGAAGTCTCCGGAACCTTAGATCTCACGCAATTCTGGCCGAGCGGTGAATCCGACGCTGACACCGCCAAGGTGGTGGTGGACGGCCCGGATGCCTTCCGCTTCCGCGCCAATCCGAACGCGCAATCGCGCGTCACCCATGCGTTCAACGGTGCGACCGTGCGCGGCAAGGGGAGCAGCCCCTGCATCGACAACAAGGGGCGCGTCACGGTCCGCTTCCAGGCGATCGATGCGCCGGAGTTGCACTATCGCCCGACCATCCCTACCCTCAACAAGAAGAAGCCGACGCCGGACCAGAAGAAGAAGTTCTCGGCGAACAACGGCAACTTCCGCCAGCATCTCGGCGAATCGGCAGCGAGGGCACTCGCGCAATTCCTGGCCGGCGCGGGTGCGGGTCCGATCCGCTGCACGCTCCGCACCCAGGTGGACGAGCCCGGCGATGTCTTCGACATGTTCGGCCGGCTGATCGGCGACGTCATCGTCACCATCGGCGGCGCGGAGGCGAATGCCAACCGCTGGCTCTGCGAGCAGGGCTGGGCCTATCCCACCTTCTATTCCTCGATGACCGAGGATGAGATCAACGATTTCCTGGCGCTGGCCCAGGCGGCGAAGAAGGCGAAGCGCGGGGTCTGGAAATCGAACAGCAGCGACGTCAACGTCTTCGACAAGACCCTGGTGTTCCGCAAGAACGGCCCGGTTGCGCCGGACAGCGGCGCCGTCTTCATGCCGAAGCTGTTCCGCCGCCGCTCGACCTACGGCGTTGCCAAGGCCGCGGGCATGACCAAGGTGAGGTTCAAGGACTATCTCGCCCTGGAACCCGATGCCTGTTACGAGACCGCGGAGTTTCTCGATTCCGGGCCGACCGTGGCGGTGCAGCACCACCTCGATGCCTTCATCTCGACCGCCGGCAGGTTCCTGGTCAGCGCCGGCGACCTGGTGTTCCAGGAGGGAAAGTCGAAAGTCGTCGGCCCGGATGGCAAGCCGGCCCAATGGTGGTAGGCCAATAGGTCACCCGGGCGACGCCTGAGGCCGACGCGGCCGGCCGGTTCCCAATTTCGTACGGGGCTGGTATGGATGCCCCATGAACGAATATGACCTCATCATCATCGGCGCCGGAGCGGCCGGGATCGCGGCAGCCCATGCCGCGCGCGACGCCGGTCTCCACGCGATCGTGCTCGAGGCCCAGGACCGGGTTGGCGGCCGGGCCTTCACCGACTTCGAGAGTTTCACCCATCCCTTCGACATGGGCTGCCAGTGGCTGCACGCCGCCAGCATCAACCCGCTGCGGCCGATCGCCGACCGGCTCGGCTACCGCTACTACCGGGGCGAGATCGACGTCCGGGTCCATGACGGACATTGGTGGCTGAACGACAGCGTCGTCGCCGAATACCGGGCCATGTATGCGGCGACCTATGAACGGATCGCGGAGACCGGGCTCGACGGCAAGGATGTCGCGGCGGAGACCTGCATCGATCCCGGGAGCCGCTGGGCGCAGCTCTTCCGCCAGAGCTTCGCGCCCTATATCTCGGCCGATCCCAAGGACGCCTCGACCCTCAATCTCTCGCGCTACAACGACACCGGCGAGGACTGGCCGATCGAGAACGGCATGGGCGCGCTCATCAAGGCGCTGGCCGACGAACTGAAACGCGCGGTCGAGATCCGCCTCTCCTGCCCGGTGAAGTCGATCGACTGGGGCAGCGACGCGGTGATGGTGGGCACGCTCGACGGCATGCTGTTCGCGAAGGCGGCGCTGATCACGGTCTCGACCACGGTGCTTGCGGGGGAGCGGCTGAAATTCTTCCCGCTGCTGCCGGATTGGAAGCAGGAGGCGATCTCGAAGTTGCAGCTGGGCTTCGCCGAGAAGATCGCCTTCGAGTTCGCGGAGGATCCCTTCGCCGGCCTGCCGCCGCATTTCGCCGCCATGGCCTGGCCCGACGCGCCGGCGGGCGCCTTCCACGTCCATGCCTTCGACCGGCCGGTGGCGACGCTCTATCTCGGCGGCGCGCAGTGCCGGGATCTCGCCCTGGCCGGCCCCGACGCCATGCTGGCCTATGGCCGCGAGGCGATCGGCCGGCTGTTCGGCGCCGATCTCCTGAAGCAGATCCGCCACGCCAAGGCGACCGGCTGGACCACCAATCCCTGCATCGGCGGCGCCTATTCCGTGCTGGTGCCGGGCGGCGGCGAGGCGCGCGCGGCGCTCGCAAAGCCGCTTGCGGAGAAGCTGTTCTTCGCTGGCGAGGCGGCCTCGCCCGACGCCTTCCAGACCGCGCATGGCGCGTGGCAATCGGGCCTCGATGCGGTGCAGCTGATCCTGGCGACCGCGACCTTCGCGCGCTGACGGTCACACCGCCGAGAAGCGCTCCGCCAGGCGCTGGCGCTTGAACGCCGCGAGCACGAAATCGACGAAAGCCCGGGTCTTCGCCGGCAGCAGCCGGCCGCTGCTGTAGTAGATCGCGATCGGTCCGATGTCCGCGTGCCACTCGGGCAGCAGGCGGACCAGCCGGCCGGCATGGAGATGCGTCACCACGCTCGGCAGCGGCAGCAGCGCGACGCCGAGCCCCATCGCCGCGCAGCGCGCCATCGCCTCGGCATCGTTGACCACGATGTCGGGCCGCGGCGCCATCGTGACTTCTTCACCTTCGGCGTTGCGCATCGGACGCGCCGCGAGCCGCCCGGTCAGGGCCGAGCGCATGGCGATGCCGTCGAGCGCCGCCAGCTCGTCCGGAAGCCGCGGCAGCTTCCTGCCGAAGAGGCCGCGCGCCTTCAGGTAGTCGGGCGCCGCCACGGCGATGAAATGCACCCGGGCGAGCTCGCGGGCGACGATTCCCTCCGTGAGCTCGACGCCGCCGCCGATCGCCGCATCGAACCCTTCGCCGATCAGGTCGACCTGCCGGTTGTCGAAATGCAGGTCCGGCGCGACCTTGGGGTGGGCGGCGCGGAAGGCGGGCAGCAGCGGCAGGATGTAATCCAGGCCGAAGGCGAGGGCCATGCTGACCTTGAGAACGCCCGCCGGCTCCGCCGCGGCGCCGCCGGCGACGGCGATGGCGCCCTGGATGCTCTCCAGCCCGCCGCGCACATCGGCGAGGAAGCGCTCGCCGGCCTCGGTCAGTGCGAGATGGCGCGTGCTGCGCTGGAACAGGCGCAGGCCGAGATTGCCCTCCAGTCGCGCGACGTTCCGGCTGACCGCGGCCGGCGTCAGGCCGAGCCGCCGCGCCGCCGCCGAGAAGCCGCCGAGTTCGGCGCTGCGGACGAAGGATTCCAGGTTGGCGAGGGTTTCCATCGGCTCATTTTCAATAATAGCTTGAAAGTAATTTAGAGGATTTCCGGCTAATCGGCGAGGAATAAACCGCCCAGATTTCCTCCGTCAGCAACTGCCATCCCTGAACGGAGCGAAACATGTCCAAGATCGAAGTTGCCCCCCGCAGCGCCTTGCGCGCCGACCTCCCGCTCGACGGGAAGGTCGCGCTGGTGACCGGCGGTTCGCGCGGCATCGGCGCCGCCATCGTGAAGCGCCTGGCCGCCGACGGCGCCGCCGTCGCGTTCACCTATGCCGCCTCGCCCGACAAGGCGGACGAAGTCGTCCACGCGATCGAGGCCGTCGGCGGCGTCGCCAAGCCGATCCGCGCCGATGCCGGCAAGGCCGAGGACGCGCAGCGTGCGGTCGAGAGCACGGTCGCGGCCTTCGGGCGGCTCGACATCCTGGTCAACAATGCGGGCGCGCTGGTGGTGAAGCCGGCCGGCGAGTTCACGCTCGAGGACTTCAACCGGGTGATCGACGTCAACGTGAAGGGCCTGTTCGTGGCGACCCAGGAAGCCGTGCGCCACATGAAGGAGGGCGGCCGGATCATCAACATCGGCAGCGTCAACGCCGAGCGCGTGCCCTTCGTCGGCGGCGGCCTCTATGCCATGTCGAAGGCGGCGGTCGTGGGCCTGACCCGCGGCTGGGCGCGAGACCTCGGCCCCCGCGGCATCACCATCAACAACGTGCAGCCCGGTCCGGTCGATACCGACATGAACCCGGCCGCCGGCCCGTTCGCCGAGGCGACGCTGCCGCACATGGCCATCGGCCGCTACGGCAAGGTCGAGGAAGTCGCCGACTTCGTCGCCTATCTCGCAAGCCCGGGCGCCGGCTACATCACCGGGGCCAATCTCTCGGTGGACGGCGGCTACACCGCGTGAGTCACTTTTCCAACCGCTCGAGGAGCGTGGCGAAGACCGGCTGGAATCGCCGCAGCTCCTCGAGATGGGCGGCGGAGAGGCTGGTCAGCAGCTTCCGGGACTTCGCCGTCAGATTGAGCAGCACGCGCCGGCGGTCGGCGGGATCGATGGTCCGCTTCACCAGGCCGAGCTCCACCAGGCGGTCGACCAGCTCGACTGTCGAATGGTGCTTCAGCAGCATCCGCTCCGCCAGCTCGCCGATCGTGATGGTCTCGCGGTCGGGATAGCCCTTGATCGAGAGCAGCGCCTGGTGCTGCTGCGGCGTCAGGCCGACGCCCTTCGCCGCCTCCTGGCTGAAGTCCAGGAACTTCCTGAGGGTGTAGCGGAACAAAGCGAGCGCCCGATAGTCCTCGATGCTGGGCCTGGGCGCCCCCGCCTTCGACATCCCGGCCTTCGGCCGGCCTCGCTCCGCCATGATTTCTGCCCCGATTCCGTCCCGCCCGACTGCAGCTGTGCGGCGGGAACTAGGCTATTTGAGCCGGTCGCCGCGGGTCATGCAACCGCGTCGGGCCGGACCGGCGGAAATGGGATCTGCCAATTATATCGTACTACGATATAAATCCGCTCCGCCCCGCCTCCTGCACGACTTCCAGCGAGCTCCGCCGATGCACCACCAGCCCGATACGCTCCGCGATTTCAGCGCCGACCGGCGCCTCCTGATCCTCGCCGCCATGGCCCTCCTGGTCGGCTCGGCCGGCGCCGGCGCCGCCTGGGCACTGACCAGGTTGATCGCGCTCTGCACCAACCTCGCCTATTACGGGCGCTTGAGCGCCGCGCCGGTCGCGATCGCCGGCAACCATCTCGGCTGGTGGGCGGTGCTGGTGCCGGTGGCGGGCTGCCTCTTGATCGGCCTGATGGCGCGCTACGGCTCGGAGAAGATCCGCGGCCACGGCATCCCGGAGGCCATGGAGGCGATCCTGATCGGCCGCTCGCGGATCCAGCCCAAGGTCGCTCTCCTGAAGCCGCTCTCCTCGGCGATCTCGATCGGCAGCGGCGGCCCGTTCGGCGCCGAGGGTCCGATCATCATGACCGGCGGCGCCGTCGGCTCCTTGTTCGCGCAACTCTTTCATCTCTCCAACGCCGAGCGGAAGACCTTGCTGGTCGCCGGCGCCGCCGCGGGAATGTCGGCGACCTTCGGCACGCCGATCGCGGCGATGCTGCTGGCGGTCGAGCTGCTGCTCTTCGAATGGAAGCCGCGCAGCTTCGTCCCCGTTGCCATTGCCGCGGCGGTTGCCGCCGCCTGGCGGCCCTATCTCCTCGCCGGCGGCGTGCTGTTCCCGATGGCGGAGAGCGCCGCCTTGCCGCCGGAAGGCCTGCTGCTGGCGGCGGGACTCGGCATCGTCGCCGGCCTCGCCTCCGGCCTGCTGACCGCGATGGTCTATGGCTGCGAGGACTTCTTCCAGCGCCTGCCGATCCACTGGATGTGGTGGCCGATGTTCGGCGGTCTCGTGATCGGCCTCGGCGGCCTCGTGGATCCCCGCGCCCTCGGCGTCGGCTACGACAACATCCGGGCGCTGCTCAGCGGCGATATGACCACCGTCTCTGCCGTTACGCTCATCGTCGTCAAGGCGGTGATCTGGTCGGTGGCCCTGGGATCCGGCACCTCCGGAGGCGTGCTCGCACCCTTGCTGATGATGGGCGGCGCGCTCGGCGCCATCCTCGGCACCGTCTTGCCCGTAGGCGAGGACGGGCTCTGGGCGCTCGTCGGCATGGCGGCGATGATGGGCGGCACCATGCGCTCTCCGCTGACGTCGATGATCTTCGCCTTGGAGCTGACGCACAACATCGGCGCCTTCCTGCCGCTCGCCATCGGCTGCATAATGGCGCACGGCACGACGGTGCTGCTGCTGAAGCGCTCGATCCTGACCGAGAAGGTGGCGCGGCGCGGGCACCACGTGCTCCGCGAATACATCGTCGATCCCTTCGAGATCATGCGGGTCGGCGAGATCATGGCCAAGCCGGTCGACACCCTGCCGGCGACCATGACGGTCGGCGAGGCGGTCGCCTTCTTCACTGCGCCGGATTCGCCGCGCCGCCATAAGAGTTATCCCGTCGTCAACGGCGAGGGACGCCTCGTCGCCATCGTTTCCCGTGCGGACGCGCTGCGATGGACCGTGGCCGGCTGGGACAACGAGAAGCCGCTGGGCGAGCAGCTGCTCGGCCAGAACCTGGTGGTCGGGTACGAGGACGAGCTCGTGGGCAAGCTCGCCGACCGCATGGCCGAGACCGACACCGGCCGGGTGCCTATCCTGCGCCGCGGTGGCACCGACGATGAGAGCATCGTCGTCGGCCTGGTCGCGCGCCGCGACCTCCTCCGGGTGCGCGCCGAGGTGATCCGCCATGAGCGCGAGCGGGAGAAGCTGATCCGCCTGCGTGGTGGCGCGCCGAGCGCGACGACCCCGAGCGCGTAGGACGCGCGGTGCCGCTTCGCGACGGTTTCGCGTCGCTGCGGTATCAATCCAACTGCGGCAAGGTTTAGTTTTTCTAAACCTCTAGAAGGGCCGCATCGAAGCGGCCCCTTGTTCCGGTTGCGAAATCCGGCGCGGCGGCGCGCGGCGAGTTTCAGTTTTCCTGTTTTTCTTCGGATCGACGCCAACGACCGAAGCCGGCGCCGATCCGGCGTCGGATGTACTGCTCGGATTCACGATGTCGGAAAAGCCGTCGGTCCTCGGCTATTTTACCGGAATTGAGGTTGGATCGCCATCGACTGGCATTGGAAGCAGGCGTGATGATCAATCGACGGGATTGGATGCTGCTGGCCGGTACAACGGCCGCGCTCTCCACACTCGGCCGCGGCGCACCGGCGTTCGGCGCCAATGAAGACGAAGACGCCAAGGTGCGGCAGGCGATCGACGACGCCGTGAAGCCGGTGATCGCGCAATACGGAATTCCGGGGCTGGTGGTCGGCGTCAGCATCGCGGGGCGGCGGCATTTCGGCGAATACGGTTTCGCCTCCGGCACGCGCATTCTGGCGACCCGCGACACCCTCTTCGAGCTGGGCTCGATCAGCAAGACCTTCACCGCGACCCTCGCGGCCACTGCCGAGATCGCCGGCAAGCTCTCGCTCGGCGACACGGTGGGGCAGCATCTGCCGGAGCTCGCCGCGCGCCCGATCGGCCAGGCGCGGCTGCTGGATCTCGGCACGCATACGGCCGGCGGCTTCCCGCTGCAGATCCCGGACAGCGTCAAGACCGAGGCCGAGCTCATGGACTGGTACCGGGCCTGGAAGCCGAAATTCGCGCCGGGCACCGTACGCACCTATGCCAATCCGAGCATCGCACTGCTCGGCATCGTTACGGCCCGGGCCATGGGCGAGAGTTTCACGGCGCTGGCGGAAGGCCTGCTCTTTCCGGCACTCGGCCTCAAACGGAGCTACATCGACGTGCCCGCCGCGGAGATGGCGGCTTATGCCTGGGGCCATCGCGACGGCAAACCGGTCCGGGTCGGCCCCAGCCCGATCGCCACCGAAGCCTATGGCGTGAAGTCGAATGCGGTCGACATGCTGCGCTTCCTCGAAGTGAACATGGGCGTCGCGACGGGCGAGGGGTCGGTGCCGGAGCCGGTGGCGCGCGCCGTCGCCGCGACCCATACCGGCTATTACCGCACCGGCCCCTTCATCCAGGACTTGATCTGGGAGCAGTATCCCTGGCCGGTCGCCCTGGAGAAGATGGTGGCCGGGAATTCGACGGTCTCGTCGCTGCACGCGGTTCCCGCCGCGGCGATCCTGCCGCCGATGGCGCCCAGCGCCGACACCATCCTCAACAAGACGGGTTCGACCGGCGGCTTCGGCGCCTACGTCGTCTGCATCCCGGCGAAAGAGCTCGGCATCGTGATGCTGGCGAACCAGGGCTATCCGAACGAGGTCAGGACCAAGGCGGCGTATGCGGTGATCGAGCGGGTGGTGGGGTGACCCAGGCGCAAGGTGCTCGTGCTACAACTGAGATGTCGTCCGACGGCATTATCCGGGGTGGACGACCGCGTTGCGCCGGTGCGGATGGCGTGCGCGTAAGACCCCGACGCAGACGAGGGACGCCGATATGTGCAACGACACCGAGACATCGTTCCATCTCGTGCCGATCTCGCGCCGGCGCATGGCCGGCGGGCTTGCGCTGACGCTCGCGGAGCTGCTGCTCGCGTCCTGTGCGCCGCAATCGCCGCCGGCGCCGGGGAGCTGGGCCGAGGAGTATTATCGCCGGAAGGCGAAGTACCGGCGGCAGGGCGAAGGGACCAGCACCAAGTGATCCCGATCTTCGGGTCGCGATGCATCTCGACGGGGGAATAGCGCGCCATGTTCATTCGCACGCTGGACGAGCTCGAGCGGCTCGGGCGCATCCGGCGGCCGCTCGGCAACGATGCGTTCCGCTCAGCGCGCTTCCTCACCGCCGCGGACCGCATGGGGTTTTCATACAACGAGAACCGGGTCAACCAGGGGACGCATGCCGTCATCTGGCTGAAGCATCATTGGGAGGCGAACTACATCATCTCCGGCCGCGGCGGGGTGACCGACCTCACCAGCGGCGCGCGCTGGCCGCTGGACACGGGCGTGCTCTACGTGGTCGGGCCAAACGACCGCCATCGCCTGCACCTCACGGAGGATTCGCACTACATCAGCATCTTCTGCCCGCCGCTGCGCGGCGACGAGACCTTCGACCCGGAGGGCGGCTATTCCGCGAGCGGACCCATCGCGTCGACCGACCGGCGGATGTTCGTCAAGCGCGCGGACGAGATGGACCGGTCCGGCAAGCGGATCACGGCGGCCAACGGCAAGGTGCGCACGCTCCGCATGCTGACCAAGGCCGACGGACTCGGCTTCGGCTTCTCCGACGTGCACCTGGCCGCCGGCGCCGAGGCCATACTCTGGTACAAGCATCACTGGGAAGCGAACCACGTCATCTCCGGCACCGGCGCGGTGACCGACCTCGGCACCGGCCGGACCTGGAAACTCGAACCCGGCATGGCCTACAACGTGGGACCTAGGGACCGTCACCAGCTGCGGGCCGGGACCGACATGCATGTGGTCAGCATCTTCTGCCCGCCGCTGGTGGGCCATGAGCAGCATGACGCGGACGGCGCGCTCGCCCCGAGCGGACCGGTGCCGCCGGGCCCGCCGGGTGATTAAGCCGGCGATTAAATCGTGGCCTCGCGCCGGGTTGCCGCCGGGCCGCTTCGCTGCGCCGTGAGCGCGGCAAATTGGTCAAGTCTCGTTGATACTTTCGTCTGATCGATCTCCCGGCACATTCGGCGCACCAATAGGCTGCTCCGGGCGCGGAACGTTCGCAAGCAAGGTGCCACAGGGTGACGGCAGAAGCGCAAGGCGACGGCGGTAACCAGCCTGATCGGGTCGAAGCACGACCGGCGAGCGAGGGCGCTTCGCCGGAACCTAGAGCCCCTGCGCCCGAAACTCCTGCGCCACCCCATCATCTGCCCTCGCGGAAACGATGGTTGCTGATCGGGGCGGGTGCAGTGGTCATCCTCGCGGCCGCGCTGGCGTTCGGGATTCCCTGGATCGAACTCGCTCTCAACACGGTTTCGACCGACGATGCCTATGTGAACGGCCACGTCACATTCGTGGCCGCACGTGTTCCTGGCCAGGTCGCCCGGGTTCTGGTCGATGACAACAACCGTGTGCGCAAGGGAGATCTCATCGCGGAGCTGGACAAGGAGCCGTATGAGATCGCGGTCGCCGAGCGGCAATCTGCCGTCGACACGGCAACCGCGAACCTGCAGGTGGCGACGGCGATGGTACGCAGCGTCGAGGCGCAGGCCCGGAGCGCGCGCTGGAAACTGCAAAGCGCCGTGCAGGACGTCGACAACCAGATCGCCCTCCTCCATGCCCGGATCGCCGCCCTGGACAAGAGCAAAGCCGCGTCGACCCTGGCCCAACACGAATTCGAGCGCGTCAAGCAGCTGGTCCCGACGGGCTTTGCGAGCCATGAGCTCTACGATCAACGGCAGGCGGAGCTGGCGACCGCCACCGCGGCCGTCACCCAGGCCCTGGCCGAAGTCTACCAGGTGCGTGCTTCCCTGGGGCTGCCGGCGCAACCGGCAACCGGCGAGGATCTCGGCCAGGTGCCGGCCGATCTCGACGAAACATTCCCGACGGTGCTGCAGGCCCAGTCCGACCTGATGCAAAGCGCGGCCCAGCTCGGCGTCGTTCATTCGTTCAAGCAGAGCCCGAAGGAGATGATCGCGGAGTTCGAGAACCAGGGCGACATAGACCGCTCGTTCGATCAGCTCGCCACGGCCGCCCCGGCCGTGAAGCAGGCCGAGGCCAAGCTCGAATCCGCAAACCGCGATCTCGCCCAGGCACAGCTCGACCTTCGATATTGCGACATCGTTGCGGAGATCGACGGCCTGGTCACGCGCCGGAACGTCAATCCGGGCAACTATGTCCAGGTCGGCCAGAACCTGATGGCGATCCGTTCGCTCCGGGAAATCTGGATCGACGCCAATTTCAAGGAGACGCAGCTCCAGGACATGCGGATAGGCCAGCCGGTCGATCTCCATGTGGACATGTACGGAGGCCGCGTCTTCAAGGGCCGGGTGGCCGGCTTCACCATGGGCACCGGATCGACGCTGGCGCTGCTGCCGGCGGAGAACGCTACGGGCAACTTCATCAAGGTGGTGCAGCGCCTTCCGGTCCGAATCGAGCTCGACGGATACGACCCCGAGAAGACGCCGCTGTTCATCGGCACGTCAGTGGTCCCCTACGTCTACCTGAACAAGCCGGCCAGTGGGCCTGACGCGGGAAGTCTCCTGCAGGCGCGCATCGTCCCGCAGACGCAATCGACCGGCATGCTGCAGAACCCGCCTGGCACCGGCCAATGACGAACGCGGCGCTTGCCCTCCCGAGACCCCGCACCGCAGGAAGCCCGTGGCTGGTGGCCGCGATCGTCGTCGTGCCGACGTTCATGGAAGTCCTCGACACCACGATTGCGGTGGTGGCGCTGCGCTACATCGCCGGCGGCCTTTCGGCGACGGTCGATGACGGCGAATGGGTGCTCACCAGCTATCTGGCGGCCAATGCGGTCATCCTGCCTATCACCGGCTGGCTGAGCGCGCATCTGGGACGCCGGAACTACTTCCTGCTGTCGATCGCGATCTTCACTTTGAGCTCGGCGCTCTGCGGCATGGCCGGCAGCCTCGGCCAACTGATCCTGTTCCGCGTCATCCAGGGCCTGGCCGGCGGCGGCCTGCAGCCCAGCAGCCAGGGCGTCCTGCTGGACGCCTTCCCGCCCGAGCGGCAGGGCGCCGCGATGACGCTGTTCGGCCTCGCGGCCCTGATCGCACCGGTGATCGGCCCGACTCTCGGCGGCTGGCTGACGGACCAATACAGTTGGCGCTGGGTGTTCCTCATCAACGTGCCCGTCGGTCTGCTGGCCCTCGCTGCCTGCTACGCCAAGCTCAAGGACCCCGAGTACCTGGTCGAGCAGCGCCAGGCGTTGAAAAAGCAGCCGTTCCGATTCGATTCAATCGGCTTGTCCCTGCTGGTCATCGTCATGGTCTCCTGGGAAGTAATGCTGAGCAAGGGCCAGGAATGGGACTGGCTCGGCGATCCGTCCGGACGGGTGCAGGTCCTGGCCGCCTGCTTCACACTGGGTCTCGTGGCGCTGGTCATCTGGGAACTGCGCCACCGCAACCCGGTGGTCAATTTCCGTCCGCTGCGGGAGCGCAATTTCGCCTTGTGCTGCCTCATCATCTTCTGTGCCTATGCGGCACTCTACGCCGCGAGCACCTCGTTGCCCGGGCTGCTGCAATCCCTGTTCGGCTACAACGCCCTCGACGCCGGCCTGGTGATGTCGCCGGCCGGGATCTTCGCTGTCCTGGCCATGCCGCTCGTCGGCCGTGCCCTCGGGCGCGGGGCGGATGCAAGATGGCTGATCGCCCTCGGGCTGTTCGGAATGACCGCCGGGAACTATTGGATGTCCCAGATGAACCTGAGCATCAGTCCGGGCGAGGTGATCTGGCCGCGCGTGGTCGTCATTGCCGGCCTGGCGGTCTGCTTTGCGCCGGCGAACATGGCGGCTTACCTCTATACGCCGCGGGAATTGCGCGGAGCGGCCGTCGGCCTCCTGAGCCTGTTGCGCAACGAGGGCGGCAGCGTCGGAACGTCATTGGCCCAAACCATCAATGAGCGACGGGATCAATTCCACACCTTGCGCCTCGGCGAGTACCTCGACCCGTTCAACGCGGCGGCGCAGTCCTTCATGGGCCAGGCCCAGCGGTTGTTCCTGCAACAGACCGCAGATCCCGTCGCGGCCCGGCAACTGGCCTTGCAGGCGCTCGCGAAACTGCGCCAGCAACAGGCATCCTCGCTCGCCTACTTCGACACCTTCTGGATCCTTGCCGCGCTGACGTTCGGGCTCCTGTTCCTGGTCCTGCCGATGAAGCGCTCGAGGGCCAGGAAAGGCGAGCACATCACTTCCGAATAGGGACCGGAATTGCTTGCAGGCCGCCGGCGCGCGGGCAGCCGCCACTCATCGATCGGCGCGCCACTGGTCTGGACCGCCCCGGGCCGGCGCGGACCCGTCGGTGCGCGAGCCGCGCCGTCAGCGGGTTGGCCGACGCTATTCGCGTTTGGCAGGTCCGGCGGATTTGTCATATCATTGCCGGCCTCCAGGCGACGGGCCGAGAACGGCCGTCCGAGGGGAGGAACTCTGGGAGGAAATTCATGAAGAAATCCATCGCGCTGCTGGCGTTCAGCAGCATCCTCGCGTCCGGCATGGCTCATTACGGGATTGCTCAGGCCGACACATCGGGGATGAAGATCGCCTTTTCCAACAACTACGCCGGCAATTCCTGGCGCCAGGCGATGCTGAAGAGCTACGACATCGTCGCCAAGAAGGCGGTCGCCGACAAGGTCGTCGCCGCGGCCGACGTCTTCACCACCGCCGACAAGGAAGTGCCGACCCAGGCCGCGCAGATCCAGAACCTGATCCTGCAGGGCTATAACGCGATCGTGATCAACGCCGCCTCGCCCGACGCGCTGAACGGCGCGATCAAGCAGGCCTGCGACGCCGGCATCGTGGTCGTCTCCTTCGACGGCATCGTCAGCGAGCCCTGCGCCTATCGCGTCGTCGTCGACTTCAAGGCGATGGGCAAGGAAGAGGTCGAGCAGATGGCGAAGTTCCAGCCGAAGGGCGGCAACCTGCTGGAGATCCGCGGCCTCGCCGGCACCTCGATCGACGATGCGATCCACCAGGGCATCCTGGACGGCGTCGCCGCGCATCCGGAGTTCAAGATCGTCTCCTCGGTCACCGGCGACTGGGACCAGACCACCGCGCAAAAGGCGGTCGCCACCGTCCTGCCGTCGCTGCCGGATGTCGTCGGCATCGTCGACCAGGGCGGCGACGGCTATGGCGCCGCGCAGGCCTTCGCCGCCGCCGGCAAGCCGCGCCCGACCATCATCATGGGCAACCGCCAGGACGAGCTGCAGTGGTGGAAGGAGCAGAAGGCGAAGGACGGCTATCAGACGTGGTCGGGCTCGATCGCGCCCGGCGTCTCGACCCTCGCCTTCTGGGTGGCGCAGCAGGTGCTCGACGGCAAGAAGGACGTGCCGCACGACCTCCTGGTGCCCTACCTCGCCTTTACCCAGGACAATTTCGAGGCCGAGCTGCCCAACATCCCGACCGGCAGCGTCGCCAGCCACGAATATACCCAGGACGACGCCATCGCCACGATCAAGGCCAATATGAAGTGAGGATGGTTGCAGTCCCCTCGGACATCTTCGGGGGGACTGAAAGGCGCTGGAGTGTCTGAGAGTAAGAGCAGCATCATCGAGCTGGACGGCGTCGAAAGGCATTTCGGCGCCGTCCGGGCTTTGGACGGCATCGATTTCGCGATCCGCGCCGGCGAATGCGTCGGGCTGGTCGGCCATAACGGCGCCGGCAAGTCGACGCTGATGCATGTGCTGGCCGGCACGGGCATAGCCGACCGCGGCGAGATCCGGATCGGCGGGACGACGGAGAGCGCCTATTCCGTCCAGCGCGCGCATGCCCTCGGCATTCGCTGCGTGTTCCAGGAATTGTCGCTCTGCCCCAACCTGACGGTGGCCGAGAACACGCGCATCGGCCATGCCGCACTGAAGGGCTGGCGCTGGAACCGGCGAGCGGCCGACCTCATCATGGCCCAGCTCGACGAGATCTTCCCCGGTCACGGCGTGCTGGCGGGCGATGTGGTCGGCGACCTCTCGATCGCCCGGCGACAGATGGTCGAAGTGGCGCGCGCCTTCACCGTGACCGACGAGCCGCTGCGGCTGGTGATCCTGGACGAGCCGACCTCGGCGCTCGACGCCCATACGGCCGGCCAGCTCCTTTCCTTCGTGCGCCGCAAGGTCGGACAGGGCACCAGCTGCATCCTGATCTCGCATCTGCTCGGCGAGATCCTGGAGACCGCGGATCGCATCGTGGTGATGCGCGACGGCAAGGCGGTTGCGAGCGACGCCGCGCGCTCCTTCGACCGTGACCGACTGGTCGCGACGATGGGCGGCGCGCGCGAACTGGCGGAGGCGCTCCAAGGGGCGACCGACAGGCCGGCCGATGCGCCGCTGATGGTCTCCGTGCAATCCAATGGGCA
>DATKNM010000220.1:0-19067 GCA_035541335.1 Binatia bacterium | reverse complement strand
ACCTTGGGATCGTCGGCATCGATCTCGAGGCCGATCTCGCGGAACCGGGCGAGGATGTTTGAGCGCCCGGACTGGTCGGAGACGACGATGTGGCGGCGGTTGCCGACCACGCCGGGCTCGATATGCTCGTAAGTCTTCGGGTCCTTCTCGACGGCGGAGACGTGGAGTCCGCCTTTGTGCGCGAAGGCGGATTCGCCGACGTAAGCCGCATGGCGGTTGGGCGCGCGGTTGAGCCGCTCGTCCAGCAGCCGCGAGAGATGGGTGATCTGCCTGAGGTCCTGCTCGCTCAGGCCGGTCTTGAACCCGGCCTTCAGCATCAGCGAGGGGATCAGCGAGACGAGGTTCGCATTGCCGCAGCGCTCGCCCAGCCCGTTCAAGGTGCCCTGCACCTGGCGGACACCGGCGCGCACTGCGGCCAGGGAATTGGCGACCGCGTTCTCGGTGTCGTTGTGGCAGTGGATGCCGAGATGCGTTCCCGGGATCCGCGCCGTCACATCGCCGACGATGCGCTCGATCTCATGCGGCAGGGTGCCGCCGTTGGTGTCGCAGAGCACGACCCAGCGGGCCCCGGACCTGTAGGCAGCCTCGGCGCATTCCAGCGCATAGGCGGGATTGTTCTTATAGCCGTCGAAGAAATGCTCGGCGTCGAACATCACCTCGGCGCAGCGATCCTTCGCATGCGCCACGCTCTCGGCGATCATGGCGACGTTCTCGGCGCGCGGGATGCCGAGGGCGACATCCACATGGAAGTCCCAGGACTTCCCGACCATGCAGACCGCAGGGGTCTTCGCATTGAGGAGCGCCGCGAGGCCGGGATCGTTGGCGGTGCTCCGCCCCGGCCGCCTTGTCATGCCGAAGGCGACGAACTTCGCCCGCCGGAAGGCCGGCGGCGCGCCGAAGAAGGCGTCGTCGGTCGGATTGGCGCCGGGCCAGCCGCCCTCGACATAGTCGACCCCGATCCGGTCGAGCGCCGCCGCCAGCGCCTGCTTGTCGCCGACATTGAAGTCGACGCCCTGGGTCTGCGCGCCGTCGCGGAGGGTCGTGTCGAAGAGATAGACGCGCTTGTCGTCTTTGCTGTCAGGAGCGGGCATCAGGGCTTTGCGAACATCGGGTCCATGCGTTGACCGGGTTTTCAGCATATGGAACTGTGGGGGTCAAGCAGCACTCCGGAAATAGGCCAGAAATGCCTGATTTCGCGACACTTCTGCCCTTTCTCGCGGCCGCCCTGGCGTTGAACCTGACACCCGGCGCCGACATGACCTATGTGATAGCCCGCTCGGCCACCCAGGGGCGCACGGCGGGGCTTGCCGCCAGCTTCGGCGTCGCCGCCGGCTCGCTCGGCCACACCCTGCTGGCCGCGTTCGGGGTCGCGGCGCTGGTGGCGCACTCCGCGACCGCCTTCCTGGTGATCAAGGTCGCCGGCGCCGGCTATCTCCTCTTCCTCGCCTGGAAGGCGATCCGCGCCAGCGCCCAGGCGGCCCATCTCCGCTCCCTGGCGCCGGTGAAGACCAGCCGGGTGTTCGCCGAGGGCGCGCTGACCAACCTGCTCAATCCCAAGGTCGCGCTCTTCATCGTGGCCTTCCTGCCGCAGTTCGTCGATCCGCGCCAGGGCTCGGTCGCGCTGCAGATCCTGGTCCTGGGCACCATCTTCAACATCGGCGGCACCACGGTGAACTGCGTGGTCGCGGTCTCCGCCGGCGCCGCCTCCTCCATGCTGCGGGAGTCCGAGCGCTTCAGCCGATGGCTCAACCGTTTCTCCGCCTTGGTCTTCGTCGGCTTAGCGCTCCGCCTCGCCTTCGCCGAGAGACGCTGATCCCATGCAGGTCATCGTCATCGGCGCCGGCGCCGCCGGCATGGTCGCGGCGCTCCGCATGAGCGAGAAGGGTTGCAATGTCACGCTGATCGAGCAGGGTGAGATCCCGCACGACCGCGCCGCCTCCTTCGACCAGCACCGCATCATCCGCCAGCTCTATCCCGACGCCGACGGCTATGCCCGGCTGATGGACCACGCCTTCGCCGCCTGGGAGCGGCTCTGGGCGAAGCTCGGCCGCCGGCACATCGCCGAGACCGGCGTCATCGCGGTCTCGACCGAGCCCAACGACTGGAGCGATCGCGGCCGCGCCGGGCTCGACCGGCTGGGCATCCCCTATGCGGCGCTCGACGCCGCGGAGCTCCGCCGGCGGATGCCGCAATTCCAGTTCCCGGACCGCGCCATCGGCATCCACACCGAGCGCGGCGGCGCCCTCTTTCCCGACCGCATCGCCACCGACCTCGCCGAGGCCCTGCGGGCGAGCGGCGTCGCCCTGGTGCCGCGGGAGAAGGTGATCGCGGTCGAGCCGGTCTCCGGCCGCGTCATCACCGAGAGCGGCGCGGTCTTCCTCGGCGACCGCGTGATCTATTCCGGCGGCGCCTGGGCGCTCGATCTCTTTCCCGAGCTCGCCGGCACCCTCATCCCCTTCCGCCAGGCGATCCTCTATGTCGCGGCGCCGGCGAAGTGGCAGAGCGCTTGGGGCGAGACTCCGGTGCTGGTCGATCTCGGCGGCGAGGACGGCTGCTACATCGTGCCGCCGGCCATGGGCAGCGACTTGAAGCTCTGTGCCCCCAACCATCGCCGCAAGGGCGATCCCAATCGCGATGCCGCCCTCGACGCCGACGAGGACGCCGACATCCGCGCCTATTTCCGCTATGCGCTCCCCGACATCGCGGACTACCGCACGCTCTACTTGAAGACCTGCTTCTACACCATGGCGCCGGAGGACCGATTCCTGCTGCAACGGCGCGACCGGATGATCCTCTTCAGCGGCTGCTCCGGGCATGGCTACAAGTTCGCCGCCCTCAATGGCGAGAAGCTCGCCCAGGCCGTCGTCGGCGAGGCGGATCTCGAAGCCACCGCGAAACTGCTCGGTGGGCATGAGTGATCAGATGGCGGATAGACCCGACAAGATCTAAGTCCGCTTCCAGGTGGTGCCTTGCGGACCGTCTTCCAGGATCACGCCGGCGTCGGCGAGCTCCTTTCTGATGCGGTCGGCTTCGGCGAAGTTCTTGGCCTTGCGCGCGGCGTTGCGAGCCGCGATGCGGCTTTCGATGTCTTCGGCTTGCAGCGCGCCGCTGCTGGCCTGGAACCAGGCGGCCGGCTCCTGCTGCAGCAGCCCGAGCAGCGCACCAGCACCGAGCAGTGCGGATTTCAGCGCCCGCTTCTCCTCCGCGTTCTCCGCCTTGTTGAGCTTCGAGACCAGCTCGTGCATCTCCGAGATCGCGAGCGGCGTGTTCAAGTCGTCGGCGAGTGCGGCGAGGATGTGGTCGTTCGGCGCGGGGAGCGCTTCGACCGCGGCGCGCTGGATAGCGGTGTAGAGCCGGTCGAGCGCGGTCTTTGCCTCCTTGAGGCCGTCGCGGGTGATGTCGATCGGCTGGCGGTAATGCGCCATCAGCAGCGCAAGGCGGATCGCCTCGCCGCGATGGCCTTCGTCGAGCAGCTCGTGGACGGTGAAGTAGTTGCCGAGCGACTTCGACATCTTCTGGCCGTTCACCTGCACGAAGCCGTTGTGCAGCCAGTAGCGCGCCATCAGCGCGGTGCCGTGGGCGCAGCGGCTCTGGGCGATCTCGTTCTCATGGTGCGGGAAGATGAGGTCGAGGCCGCCGCCATGGATGTCGAACACCTGGCCGAGAATCTCGCCCGACATGGCGGAGCATTCGATGTGCCAGCCCGGGCGGCCGCGGCCCCAGGGGCTGTCCCAGCCCGGCTGGTCGGCGGCGCTCGGCTTCCAGAGCACGAAGTCGGCTGGATGCTTCTTGTAGGGCGCCACCTCGACCCGCGCGCCGGCGATGAGGTCATCGAGGCTGCGCTTGGAAAGCCGCCCGTACTCGGCCATCGACGGCACGTTGAAGAGAACGTGGCCCTCGGCGGCATAGGCATGGCCGCGCGCCACCAGGTTCCCGATCATCGCCACCATCTGCGGCACGAACTCGGTCGCCCGCGGCTCGCGGTCCGGCGGCAGCGCGCCCAGGGCCGCCATGTCCTGGTGGTACCAGCCGGCGGTGCGTCGGGTCACCTCCTCGATCGATTCCCCGCCCTTCTTCGCCGCCTCCATGATCTTGTCGTCGATGTCGGTGATATTGCGGACGTAGGTGACGTGGCCTTCGCCATAGGTATGGCGCAGCAGCCGGTAGAGCACGTCGAAGATCACCACCGGCCGGGCGTTGCCGATATGGGCGTAGTCGTAGACCGTCGGACCGCAGACATACATCCGTATGCGATTGGGGTCGATCGGCTCGAAGACCTGCTTCTCGCGGGCGAGGGTGTTGTAGAAGTGGATGGTCAAGCCCGCTCCCCTTTGAGGCGGCGGAGCGCACGGTCGCGGCCGATCAGCGGCAGCAGCACCTTCAGCTCCGGGCCGTGGTCGATTCCGGTCAGCGCGAGGCGCAGCGGCATGAAGAGGTCCTTGCCCTTGCGGCCGGTGGTCTTCTTCACGTTCTCGGTCCAGGCGCGCCAGGTCTCCTGGTCCCAGGGCTCGCCCGGCAGCAGCTCGGCCGCCTTGGCCGCGAAGCCGTCATCGGCGACCACCGGGGCGATCTCGGAGCGGCAGATCCGCTGCCAGAGCTCTATGTCGCCGATCTTGTCGAGATTGCCGCGCGCCGCTTCCCAGAGCGTGCGGTCGACGGCGCCCATGCTGAGCGCCGCGAGCTGCGGCTGCGCCTCCTCGAAGCTCAGGGCGTGCAGCAGCCGCGCGTTCAGGTGGCGGAGCTCGTCGGGATCGAAGCGCGGCGAGGTCTTGCCGAACCGGGCGAGATCGTGGTCGGCGATCAGCGCCTCCAGGTTGCGCACCGGCTCGACGGCGCCGCCGCTGCCGATACGGGCGAGATAGGCGTTGATCGCCATCGGCTCCAGCCCCTCCTCGCGGAGCTGTCCGATGGAAAGCGAGCCGATGCGCTTCGAGAGCCCCTCGCCGCTGGCATCGACCAGCAGCGGCAGATGGGCGAAGGTCGGCGACCTGGCGCCCAAAGCCTCGTAGATCTGGATCTGGGTCGCCGTGTTGGTCACGTGGTCGTTGCCGCGGATCACGTGGCTGACCGCGAGATCGACGTCGTCCACCACGGAAGGCAGCGTGTAGAGGAAGGTGCCGTCCTCGCGAATGAGGATCGGATCGGACTGGCTGCTCTCGTCGATATGCTGCGGTCCCCGCACCAGGTCGGTCCATTCCACCTGGCGCGATTCCAACTTGAAGCGCCAATGCGGCCTGCGTCCCTCCGTCTCAAGCCGCGCACGCTCCGCTTCCGTCAGCTTCAGGGCGGCGCGGTCGTAGACCCGCAGCTTTCCCTGGGAGAGCTGCACCTTGCGCTGCAGCGCCAGCTCCTCCGCGGTCTCGTAGCAGGGATAGAGCCGGCCCGCAGCCTTCAGGCGCTCGGCCGCCGCCTGGTAGGTCTCGATCCGGTCCGACTGGCGCTCGAGCTCGTCCCAGCCGATGCCGAGCCATTTGAGGTCGTCCTCGATCAGCGCGGCGAAAGCGAGGGTCGAGCGCTCGCGATCGGTGTCGTCGAAGCGCAGCAGGAAGCGGCCGCCGCTCTTCCTCGCGAACAGCCAGTTGTTCAGCGCGACGTAGATGTTCCCGACATGGAGCCGCCCGGTCGGGCTGGGGGCGAAACGAACGCGGATCGACATGGCGCCATCACCGGTCCGTCATTTCGGCGCTCCGGGCGATGCCCGGAAGCCGTTGGTGATCGGATAGCGGCGGTCGCGGCCGAAGGCGCGGCGGGTGATCTTCACCCCCGGCGGCGCCTGACGGCGCTTGTATTCCGCGAGATCCAGCATGCGCCAGACCTTCAAGACCGTGACCTGGTCGAAGCCTTTCGCGACGATTTCTTCCACCGTCATCTCGTTCTCGATCAGGCATTCGAGAATCCCGTCGAGGATTTCATAGGGAGGAAGCGTGTCCTGGTCGGTCTGGTTCGGCTTCAGCTCCGCGGTCGGCGCCTTGGTGATGACCCGCTGCGGCATCACGGGTCCGTCAGGGCCGAGTGCGCCCGCCGGCTTGTTCGCGTTGCGCCAATCACAGAGCCGATAGACCATCACCTTGTAGATGTCCTTCAAGACCGAGAATCCGCCGCACATGTCGCCGTAGAGCGTCGCATAGCCGACCGACATCTCGGACTTGTTGCCGGTGGTCAAGAGCATGTGGCCGAGCTTGTTGGAGATCGCCATCAGCGAGACGCCGCGGATGCGGCTCTGGATGTTCTCCTCGGTCACGTCCCTGCCCCGGCCGGCGAAGACGTCGCGCAGCATCTCTTCGAAGGCGAACATGGCGGGCTCGATCGAGACCGTGTCGTGGACGATGCCGAGCAGCTCGGCGCATTTCGCCGCGTCCTCGATGCTGTCGTCCGAGGTGTAGGGCGAGGGCAGCATGAAGGCCCGAACCCGGTCCGCGCCCAGAGCATCCACGGCGACCGCGGCGGAGATCGCGGAATCGACGCCACCGGAGAGGCCGAGCACGACGCCCGGAAACCGGTTCTTGCCGATATAGTCGCGCAGGCCCAGCACCATCGCCTGGTAGACGCTCTCGATCACGCCCGGCTGCGGCGTGAGCGTGCCGGCGTCGCAGGCCCAGCCGTTGTTGCCCTGGCGGCGCCAGACCGTCGTCACCTGCGCCTCGGCGAAGGCCGGCATCTGCACGACGATCGCCTGGTCGCCGTTGATGACGAAGCTCGCGCCGTCGAACACCAGCTCGTCCTGGCCGCCCACCTGGTTCAGGTAGATGGTCGGCCGGCCGGTCTCCGCGATGCGCTGGCGCACCAGGTGATAGCGCACGTCCTGCTTGTCGTGCTCATAGGGGCTGCCGTTCGGCACCAGCAGGATGTCGGAGCCGGCCTCGGCCAGGCACTCGACCACGTCCGGGCCCCAGATGTCCTCGCAGATCGGGAGCCCCAAGCGCACGTCGCGGAAATTGACCGGCCCCTGCGCCGGGCCCGGCGTGAAGACGCGCTTCTCGTCGAACACGCTGTAGTTCGGCAGGTCGGCCTTGAAGCGCGTCGCCGCGACCTTGCCGCCGTCCAGCAGGCAGACCGCGTTGTAGAGCTTCCCGTCCTCGACCCAGGGCGTGCCCAGGAGCACCGCCGGCCCGCCATCCGCCGTCTCGGCGGCGAGGGCCTCGGTCGCAGCACGGCAGGCCTGCTGGAAAGCGGGCTTCAGCACCAGGTCCTCCGGCGGATAGCCGCAGAGGAAGAGCTCGCTCAGCATCACGAGATCAGCCTTGTCGGCGGCGGCCTGCCGGCGCGCCTTCCGCACCAAGGCGGCATTGCCCGCCACGTCGCCGACGGTCGGGTTGAACTGGGCCAGGGAGATGCGCAGCGTGTCGGTCACGATCGGTCGCCAATTCGCCAAAAGATCAATCGGACCTTAACGGTCAGGGCGGAGAGTTTCAATCGACCGGCGCCCGGGAAGGCCGGATTAGCCATGAACTTCAGGCATTTCCGACCTGTGGCCTGCGCCGGTGCGCCGGAATTGATGCTTGTTCCGCCCCTCGCCCCGGTGAGACAATCGCGGGCGGGGCGGTATTCGGAGGACTGATCGTGCAGATCGCATTGCGCTTCGCCGCCCTCGCCTGCCTGCTGATTCTCGCGCGCCCCGCTCTCGCCCAGCAGAACTACAACTACCCCGATGAGCTGACGCCGACGCCGGACATCGAGAAGGTCGGCCAGCGCTACATCCTCATGGTCCTCGACCAGCCCGACCGCGACCTCACCCAGGGCCGCACCAAGGTGAACGTGCTGGTCGACACCAAAACCGGCAAGACCTGGCTCCTGCAATACGCGCGCAAGCCGAAGAGCAACGAGATGGGCTACGTCTGGAGCGAAGTGCCCTTCGCGACGGCACCGGGAGAGTAGGACGCCGCTGGCGTTTACGGCTTCCGCCGTTTTGGAGCGTCGTCAAAGTCGCTTAAGCTGCTGGCGAAGAACGCCTTCATCGCATCGGAGAGGGTGAAAGCGATTCTGCGATTCCGTCGGGGTCCTGTCGGGGTTGGCGTTTGAGCCGAGCGAGAGAAGTATAGTTCATTTTTCGTTCCGGCGCGAGCGGTTCGGAAGCCGCACGCGCTGATGCACGCTACTTCGCGCTGGATTGGTCGACGCGTCTCTGACGGCGACACCTCGGCTGCACTTTGCCCCCACCCTACCCTCCCCCTGAAGTGGGGAGGGTTTCGACCGAGGCCTCAGTGCGAGGCCCAGACTTTTTCCAGGATCTCGCAGTGGCGGACGGTCTTGTCGTAGTCGAGGAGTGCGGCTGCGGCTTCGGGTTCGACCACGGCGCGGTCGATCTGGTCGCCGGCGAATTTGCGGATCGAATCCATGTTCACCCAGCGGGTGAGCACGGTGTATTCGACCGCGCCCTCGTGGTCGCGGCGCATCAGCATGGCGCCGAGGAAGCCGGGGACGTCGTCGAGATGCGGCAGCACCTTGTCGCGGAAGTGCCGGGGATAGACCTCGGCATGCGCAGGCGCGGACCGGCAGGTCCAGATACGGGCAATGGCCATGGGGATCAGGGTTTCCGGAACAGGAATTCGCGGCCGACTTTGACGCGCTTCAGGCCGTCATACTCGATGATGTCGGCGGTGGCGTAGGTCTCGGTCCAGCGCTGCGGCAGGAAGGAGCCGGTGCCGACGACGTCGATCGGCACCAGGGCCTCCGCCATCACCTTGCACTTCGCGGGATCGAAGCCCGAGGAGGCGACGATCTTCACCCGCTGGAAGCCTTCGCGGTTCAAGGCGTCCCGCACATGCCAGATCGCCGCCGCGGAGACGCCGGCGCCGACCAAAGCGCGGAGCTCCGGCTCGCTGCGATAGCCGCGGATGACGCGGGGCACGTGGCGCTCCAGGACCGCATAGGAAGCGCTGGGGTCGAGCCCCTCGACGAAGCGGCTGCCCGGCGTGTCGAGCCGGACCGAGAGCTTGCCCTCGGCAGCGAGGCCGGGGAAGCGCCGCGCGACGGTGAGCGAGTCCGTGACCTCGCGGCCGAAATAGTCGACCAGCACGGTCATCGGCTGGTCCGGGAAGGTCTCGTGGAACATCTCGGCGGCGCGGAGCGTGGAGCCGGCATAGCCGATCAGCGCATGGGGCATCGTCCCCATGGCGTGCTCCTGGCCGAAGTAATGCGCGGTCGCCTCGGTGGCGTTGCCGATGAAGCCCTTGGCGCCGACCTTGCGCTTGGCGCGCGCCGAGCCGACCGAGGCCGCATAGGCCATGATCTCCGCCATCTCCAGGCCGGCGCAGTGGCGCGCATCCATGGCGAGGAAGGCGACCGCCGGCAGGTCGGCGCACATGGTGAAGGCGTTGAAGGCGGCGACCGAGGCCGGGCCGAGCTTCATCAGGAGGATGGTCTCGAGGTCCGCGAGGTGCACCAGTGAGCCGGTGATGTACATGATCGGCTCGCCGGCGCCGACCCACTTCCCTTCCGGATAAACGAGGTCGACCTTGAATTCGGTGTTCCGCTGCTCGGCGATCGACTGCAGCCAGTCGAGCGCCAGGCGCGGCGCCGAGACGACCGGGCGGCGCATGAAGACCGCGTAGGTGACGTTGGCGTCGCCGAACTTCGCGACCGTCGCCTTGGTCTTCAGGAAGTAGTGGTCGGTCCAGTCGGCGATCGCGTTCGCCGACGGTCCCGATGCAGGCCCTCTCGTTGCAGGTCCGTCAGGACGCTGCGGCGATCCGCTGTCCATGGTCGGCGCGCTCCGCCTTCAGTTGCTCCGCGACCAGGAACGCGAGCTCCAGCGCCTGGCTGGCGTTGAGCCGCGGATCGCAGTGGGTATGGTAGCGGTCCTTCAGCGACTCCTCGGTGACGGCCTTGGCGCCGCCGGTGCACTCGGTCACGTCCTGGCCGGTCATCTCGAAATGCACGCCGCCGGCATAGGAGCCTTCGGCGCGATGGACGGCGAAGAAGCTCTTCACCTCCGAGAGGATGCGGTCGAACGGCCGGGTCTTGTAGCCGGTCGAGGACTTGATGGTGTTGCCGTGCATCGGGTCGCAGGACCAGACCACCTTGGCGCCCGCACGCGTCACGGCGCGGACCAGCGCCGGCAGCTTCGCCTCCACCTTCTCGTGGCCCATGCGGGCGATAAGCGTGAGGCGGCCCGGGACGTTCTGCGGGTTCAGGGTCTCGATCAGGCGCAGCAGCTCGTCCGGATCCGAGGTCGGTCCGCATTTGAGCCCGATCGGATTCTGGATGCCGCGCATGTAGTCCACATGCGCGCTGTCGAGCTGCCGGGTGCGGTCGCCGATCCAGAGCATGTGCGCGGAACACCCGTACCACTTGCCGGTCAGGCTATCGACCCGGGTCAGCGCCTGCTCGTAGTTCAGCAGCAGCGCCTCATGGCTGGTGAAGAACTCGGTCTCGCGGATCTGCGGCGCGGTCTCCGAGGTCATGCCGCAGGCGGCCATGAACTCCAACGTCTCGGTCAGCCGGTCCGCCATCTCCTTGTAGCGATGGCCGAGCGGGCTGTCGGCGACGAAGTCCAGGTTCCAGCGATGCACCTTGTGGAGGTCGGCGAAGCCGCCCTGGGCGAAGGCGCGCAGCAGGTTCAAGGTCGCCGCCGACTGGTTGTAGCACTGCACCAGCCGCTCCGGATCCGGAGTGCGGGCTTCCTTGGTGAACTCGATGCCGTTGATGATGTCGCCGCGATAGCTGGGCAGCTCGACGCCGTCGATCACCTCGGTCGGGGCCGAGCGCGGCTTCGCGAACTGGCCGGCCATGCGGCCGACCTTCACGACGGGAAGCGCGGCGCCGAAGGTCAGCACCACCGCCATCTGCAAGAGCACGCGGAAGGTGTCGCGGATGTTGTTGGCGGAGAACTCGGCGAAGCTCTCGGCGCAGTCACCGCCCTGCAGCAGGAAGGCCTTGCCCTCCGCCACCTGGCCCAGGATCTCGGTCAGCCGCCGCGCCTCGCCGGCGAAGACCAGCGGGGGATAGCCGCGCAGCCGGCCCTCGACGTTCTCAAGCTTGGCCTGATCCGGATAGTCCGGCATCTGGCTGATCGGCTTCGTCCGCCAACTCTCCGGCGCCCATTTCGCCGCCATCGTAATCTCCGCCTCAAACGCGTGTGGATAACCGAGGCTTGGATATACGATGGTTGTCCCGGCGACGCAAACCCAGGCGGCGCGCATCTCCGATGCACGCCGGGCTGGTCAAATAGGTTATATATCCCAATAGCTTAGAGACTAAGCGGCGGGCCGGAGCGCCTCGAAGGGCGGCGGCACCGTGTCCCTGACGCTGGCCCGCTCCGCCATCCGTGCCGCCCAGGCGCCGAGAGCCGGATAGCGCGGCAGCACCTCTTTCCCCTCCGCCGTGAGGCCCAGGTAATAGACGACCGGCACGAGATAGAGATCGGCCAGGCTCATGCTCTCGCCGGTGAGATAGGGCTGCCGCGAGAGCGGCCGCTCGAGCTCGTCGAGGGTCATGGGCAGGCGCGCGACGGCCGCAGCCACCGCCGCCTCGTCGACGGGAAAGCCGAGGATGGGCGCTGCGAGGCGCGGGAAGCAGATGCCGAAGCCGATCCGCGCCACGATGGAATCGCTGATAGCGCTGACCCACTGGTCGCAGAGCGCCGCGCGCCGGGAATCCTTCGGCCAGAGCGACGGCGCCTTCGGGAACTCGCGCTCTGCAAAGCGGATGATGGCGATGGATTCCGCCAGCACGAAATCGCCGTAGCGCATGAACGGGATCTTGCCGAACGGATGCCGCGCGTCACCGTCCACATGGCCCGGCGGACAGGGCATCAGCGTGTACGGGACATCGCGCTCCTGGAGCGCCATGCGGGTGGTGCGGACGAAGCTGCTGTGCGGGCCGCCATAGAGCAGAAGCTCGGTCATGATCGCGTCTCCTTCCGGTTCAAGCGGCCAGTTCGGCCAGGTATTGCGCGAGGCAGGCGAAGCAGCCCTCCCAGCCCTTGTCGTGCATGCCGGCCTGCTCGGCATTGGCGAAGCCGTCATGGCGCAGGCTGAGTTCGGTCTCGGCGCCCTTCTCCTCGAGCACGATGGTGACGGTGGTCTTGAGATCGGGGTCGCGCGGCCGCCCCGCTTCGTCGAGCCAGGCCCAGGTGAAGGCCAGGCGGTGATCCGGCGCCACCTCCGTGAAGACGCCCTGCACGCGGCGCACGATGCCGTCCGGTCCCTTGAGGGCCGCATAGAAGCGACCGCCGACCCTCGGCTCGACGGTGCATTCGAGGCAGGTATGGCCCTCGGGGCCGAACCAGCGCACCAGATGCGCCCCCTCGGTGAACATCTTGTAGACAAGCGCGCGGGGCGCCTTCAATCGGCGACCGACCCGGATGACGAACCCGCCGTCCGGCGCCATCTCAGCGGCTTTTCTTGCGCTTGCGTTTTGCTGCACCATCGCTCGCTCCTCCGGCTTGCAGTTCATCGAGGTACTTCGCCATGCGGCCCAAGGACTCCTCCCAGAACCGCGCGTAGTCGCCGAGCCAGTCATGGGCGTCCTTGAGCGGGGCCGCCTTCAGGCTACAGCGCCGCCACTGACCGTCCCGCTCCCGCTCGATGAGGCCGGCCCGCTCCAGCACCGAAAGGTGCTTCGAAACTGCCGGCATGCTCATGTCGAACGGCGCAGCGAGTTCCCCCACGGAAACCGCGCCCTTCGCCAGCCGCGCCAGGATTGCGCGCCGCGTCGGGTCGGCAAGGCAGCCGAAGACCTGGCTCAGGGGATCCATATCTATATTTAACCATATGGTTAAATGATGGAAGACAAATACGCCCCGTCGGAGGCGGCGTCAAGAGCGCCTGAGATTGGAGTGGATCGTCAGGCCGTAGCGGGCATCGCCGCTTCAGCCACTTTCTCCGGCTCCGGCGTCCGCATGGTGACGAACTCCTCGGCGGCGGTCGGGTGGAGGGCGACGGTCTGGTCGAACTGGGCCTTGGTGGCGCCCATCTTCACGGCGACCGCGAGCGACTGGATGATCTCCGGCGCGTCGGCGCCGACCATGTGGACGCCGAGCACGACCTGGGAGCCGCGATCGACCACCAGCTTCATGAAGGTGCGCTCGGTCGAGCCCGACAGGGTGTGCTTCAACGGCTTGAACTCGGCCTTGTAGATGTCGAGCCGGCGGCCGTCGCTGCGGGCGTCGCCCTCGGTCATGCCGACGGTGGCGATCGGCGGCTGGCAGAAGACGGCGTGCGGCACATTCTCATGGTCCATGGCCCAGGGCTTGCCGCCGAAGACGGTATCGGCGAAGGCCATGGCCTCCTTGATCGCGACCGGGGTCAGGTTGAGCCGGTCGGTGCAGTCGCCGATCGCATAGATGTTCTCGACCGAGCTCTTGGAATGGCCGTCGACCTCGACCGCACCCTTGCGGTTGACGGCGACGCCGGCCGCCTCGAGGCCGAGGTCGCGGGTGTTCGGGACGCGGCCGGTGGCATAGAGCACCTGGTCGACCTCCAGGGTCTCGCCGCCTTTCAGCTTGATGCGCAGGGTGCCGTCCATCTTCTCGATCGCCTCGACCTCGGTCCTGGTGCGGAGGTCGATGCCCTTCTTCTTGATCTCGGCGCTGACGAACTTGCGGACATCGTCGTCGAAGCCGCGCAGGACCGGCTCGCCGCGATAGAGCAGATGCGCCTCCGCGCCGAGGCCGTTGAAGATGCCGGCGAATTCGAGGGCGATGTAGCCGCCGCCCACCACCGCCACCCGCTTCGGCAGATGCGGCAGATGGAACGCCTCGTTGGAGGTGATTGAATGCTCGATGCCGGGAATCGGCGGCCGCTCCGGATGGCCGCCGGTCGCGATCAGGATGTGCCTCGCCGTCACCGGCTTGCCGTCGAGCTCCACGGTGTGGGGATCGACGACCCGGGCGCGGGCCTCCATCACCTGGACCTTGGACTTCAGCAGCAGATCGACATAGATCCGGCTGAGGCGCGCGATCTCCTTGTCCTTGTTCTCGATCAGCTTCGGCCAGGAGAAATGCGCATCCTCGATGCTCCAGCCGAAGCCGGCGGCGTCGGCGATCTCCTCGCGGACATGGGAGGCATAGACCAGCAGCTTCTTCGGGATGCAGCCGCGGATGACGCAGGTGCCGCCCCAGCGGTATTCCTCGGCGATCGCGACCTTGGCGCCGTAGCCGGAGGACATGCGCGCCGCCCGGACGCCGCCCGAGCCGCCGCCGATCACGAAGAGGTCATAGTCGTAGAGCGCCATTCCCGCCTCCAGAGCCTCTTCCGAGAAACACCGAGGGGAAATGTAGGCGCGACTAGAGAATCCGGCAATGCTCCGGTTCGACCGCGATGCCCACGGTCTCGCCCATGGCATGGGCCTTGTGCTGCAGGGAGGAGAGCGCCCGCACCCGGGTGCCGCCGGCCAAGTCGATGTCATAGCGGGCGAGCGCGCCGAGATAGTCCACGTCGGCGATGCGGCCCTTCAGCGGCGCACCCTCCAGGGGGCGCAGCACCAGCTTCTCCGCCCGCACCACGACCTTGACCGTGTCGCCGGCCGTGACCGGCCGGGCGGCGCCGCCGCCGACGGTCATCGGCGTGCCGTCGGCGAGCTTGACCTCGATGGCGCCGTCGCGACCGCTGGTGACGGTCGCCGCCAGGAAATTCGCGTTGCCGAGGAAGCTCGCGACGAACTCGCTCTGCGGATGCTCGTAGACCTCGGCCGGCGCGCCCATCTGCTCGATCCGGCCCTTGTTCATGACGACGACGATGTCGGACATCGCCAAAGCCTCGCCCTGGTCGTGGGTGACGAAGATGGTGGTGATGCCGGTCGCGCGCTGGATCTGCTTCAGCTCGATCCGCATCTCGTCGCGGAGATTGGCGTCGAGCGCCGAGAGGGGTTCGTCGAGCAGCAGCACGTCGGGCTCGATCACGATGGCGCGGGCGAGCGCGATGCGCTGCTGCTGGCCGCCGGAGAGCTCCGAGGGAAGCTTCTTATCGACGCCGGGCAGCCGCACGATCTCGAGGGCGCGCTTCACCTTCTCGGCGATGACCGGCTTCGGCACGTTGCGGTATTTGAGGCCGAAGGCGATGTTGTCGTAGATGGTCTTGTGCGGAAAGAGCGCGTAGTTCTGGAACACGAGCCCGATGTTGCGCTTGTGGATCGGGATGTCGTTGACCCGCCGGCCGGCGATGGCGATGTCGCCGTGGGTCGGGCTGACGAGGCCGGCGATGGAGCGCAGGATCGTGGTCTTGCCGCAGCCCGAGGGGCCGAGCAGGGTCAGGAAAGTCCCCTTCTCGATCGTCAGCGACACGCCCTCCACGGCGACGAAATTGCCGTAGGCGAGAGTGATGTCCTTCAGCTCGACGGCGTTTGTCATCGGGAGATCATCTGGAGGGTTTCATTGCGGGGCACCTCCACCCAACCCTCCCCCGAAATCGGGGGAGGGCTTAGCGTGGTGGTGTTAGATCATACGAGAATCACGCACCCTTGGAGATGCGGTCCCACTGCTTGGTCCAGTCGTCGTTGTGCGCCGCCCAGTAGTTGGGATCGGCGAAGGTCAGCGCCTTGAACTCGCCGGTCGGGTCGAAGGCCGGGAGCTTGGCGATCTTGTCGGTGAGCTTCACCTTCCTGGGATCAAGCGACGGCGGATAGTTCTGGCCCTCGGCGACCGCGATCGAGGTCGTGGGGTCGAGCATGAAGTTCACCAGCTCCTCGCATTCCGCCATCGGCGAGCCTTTGAGGATCAACATGTCCTCGAGCCAGGCATAGCTGCCCGGCGGGTCGAGATAGCCGATCGGCGCGCCCTGCTGCTGCAGCGCCGCCACGCGGCCGGACCAGGCCTCGGTGACGACGATCTCCTCCTTCGCCATCAGGTCCATGAGCTCGGAGCCGGACTGCCAGTACTTCTTGGTGAGATCTCGCGCCTCGCGCACCTTGGCCCAGATCGCGTCCATGTCCTTGGCGTCGTTCGGGTTCTGGCCGGTCTGCAGCGCGGCGTACCAGACCCGGGTGATCATGCTGCCATAGCCGCCGATCTTGCCCTTGTACTTCGGATCGACCAGCAGGTTGGCGCCCTTCTCCTTCGCCTCCGCATCCGAGATGTACTTGGTGTTGTACGCGATACCGGTCGTGCCGTAGTCGTAGGGCGCGCTGGAGAGCTTCGGCGTCAGCTTGCGGAACGGATCGATCATCGCCGGCAGCACGTTGGCGAGGTTCGGAATGTTCGCCTCGTTGATCTCCGAGGTCCAGCCGAGATCGACATACTTCTTGTAGTATTCGATGCCCGAGGAGTGGACGATCTGATAGTCGCCGGGATTGGCGCTCTTGATCTTGGTGATGAGCACGTCCTCGTCGTCGAAGGTGCCCTGCACCACCTTGCGGCCGGTCTTCGCGGTGTAGGGCTGGAAGGCGTATTTGTCGATCGCCTCCTGGACGACGCCGCCCCAGCCGTCGAAGCGCACTTCCTTGACGTCGGCCAGCGCCTTGCGGCCCCAGCTGGTCATGACGCCCATCGAGGCCGCGGCGGCCGCCGTCAGCCCCAGGAAGCGCCGGCGGCCCATGCCGCCATTGCCGTAGATCTCCTTCAGTCGCTCGAGGCGACGGGTCGAACTCATCTTCATCTCTCGCACTCCTCCGTTTTCGACTTCTTCCGCGTTATGCCGTCGCTTCTGTCTGGCGACGGATCTTCAGGCGCGCCACGGCGCCGCCCAGCAGCGGCAGCCCCACCGTGATGACGATCATCAGGGTGCCGAGCGCGTTCACTTCCGGGCTGATCGAGACCTTCAGCATGGCCAGGATCTCGGTCGGCATGGTCTCGACCCCCGGCGGGCGCCAGAACACGCTGGCCGAGACGTTGTCGAACGAGATGGTGAAGGCGAGCAGCAGGCCCGCCAGCACCGCCGGCATGATGAGCGGCATGGTGATCTCACGAAAGGTCTGCCAGCGGTTGGCGCCGAGGGACAAAGCCGCCTCCTCATAGACCCGCTTCACGCCGATCAGCCGTGCCTGCACCACCAGCACCACATAGGGCAGCGAGAGCAGGATGTGGCCCGCCAGCAGCAGGCCGAAATTCGGCTTCATGCCCACGGCACGATTGGCCAGCAGCAGGCCGACGCCGAGCACCGTCTCCGGCACCAGCACCGGCCCGACGATCATGGCGTTGACCCAGTGCTTGCCTGGGAAGTCGTAGCGCACCAAAGCGAGCGCCGCCATGGTGCCGAGCCCGGTGCAGACCACCGCCGTCGTCAGGCCGATCCAGAGCGAGGTCTGGAAGGCGCGCACGATCGCCGCATCGTCGAACAGCTTCGCATACCATTGCAGCGAGAGCCCGGTCATCGGAAAGCCGCCGAAGCGCGACGCGTTGACCGAGAGGATCAGCACGACCCCGATCGGCGCGAACATGAAGACATAGACCAGGAAGGTGTAGAGCTTGATCAGCCACCAGCCGCGGGCATGCTCGTTCACTTTGAGAGCCCCTTGAAGATGGTGGAGACCCCCATGTAGCGGCTGTAGATCACCGAGACGATGCCAAGCAGGACCAGCAGCACGATCGAGAGCACCGTCCCCATCGGCCAGTTCAATTCCTTCATGATCGTGTCGTAGATCAGGTTGCCGAACAGCGAATCCGAGCGCCCGCCCAGGATCTGCGGCGTGACGTAACTCCCCGCCGCCAGCACGAAGCTCAGCAGCAGCCCGGCGCCGAGGCCGGGAAGGGAGAGCGGCAGCGTCACCTCGCGAAATGCCTGCCAGCCGGTGCAGCCCAGGGAGCGCGCCGCGGAAATGAGGTTCCGGTCGATGCCGTCGAGGCTGACATAGACGTTGAGGATCATGTAGGGCAGCAGGAAGTGGATCATGCCCATGATCACCGCGCCCTCGGTGTAGAGCATCGGCAGGGGATCGGTGATCAGGCCCAGTGACTTCAGGGTCGCGTTGATGATCCCCTGCTCGCCCAGGATATGCACCCAGGAGAAGGTGCGGATGGTGAAACTGATCCAGAACGGCACGATCAGCAGCAGGAGCAGCAGCCACTTGTGCCGGAACCGGGTCATGGCGATGAAATAGGCCGGCGGATAGCCCATGACCGCGCAGAGCGCGGCGGTGATCGCCGAGACCCGGAAGGTCTTCCAGAGGAAGCTGCTGTAATAGGGATCGGTGAAGAAGTCGTGCCAGTTGCCGAGGTTGAGGTCCGGCGTCTCGACGCCGGCGGTCTGGAACTTGTAGAAGCTGTAGCCGAACATGATGACGATCGGGATCGTCATCAGGAAGACGAGCGCCGCCAGGGTCGGCGCCAGGAGAATCCAGGGACGCCGTCGCTCAGCCGCGGTCAGCATGGATACGGCCATTCGCCGCCTGCTCCGTTCTCTGCCCTCAACTCAGTCGAAGCGAAGCGCCGCTTCCCTGCGATCGGCCGTCTGTTTGCGCTGCGGCCGTTTTCCGATGTCCGGATACTACTAAGTCAGAAAACAAAAATCAATTGACTATCTTTTAGAAAACTGTCGAAAATGGCCGACCCCGAGAGCGGAGCGGGCCCCCATGAGCAGCTCGGTGCGCCAGCGCCTGACCCACAGCCTCGCCGGCGCCACGCGGGCGGAAAAGGCCGTCGCCAGCTACATGCTGGCCAACCTCTCGGGCCTCCCCTTCGAGACTTCCGCCACCGTCGCCGCGAAGGCCGGGGTCAGCGAGCCCATGGTCGGCCGCTTCTGCCGATCGCTCGGCTACAAGCATTTCAAGGACCTGAAGGCCGACCTCAAGGAGGATATCGGCGACCGGCCATGGCTGATCGGCGACCGGCTGAAGGACTTTCGCGCGCGCAGCCATCGCGAGGAGGACGCCCTGGCCCAGGGGCTGGAGCGGGAAATCGCCGCCCTGGTGCGGATCTACGAGATGGCGCACAGCCGGGAGTGGAAGCGCGCGGTGAAGCGCCTTGCCGCCGTCCCGCGAATCTTCGTCGCCGGCTTCCAGACCGAGCGCGGCATGGCGCATATCTTCGCCAACCAGCTGCAGTACCTGCGGCCCGGCGTGCAGCTCGCCGACATCGCCGCCGGCAACTTCGCCGACGTGCTCCTGGAGGCACCGAAGCAGACGGCCCTGGTGATGTTCGAGGGGCGGCGCTATTCCCGCCTCGCCCTGGAGCTCGCCGAGGAGACCCGGCGGCT
>DATKNM010000219.1:0-2250 GCA_035541335.1 Binatia bacterium | reverse complement strand
GCGTCAATCCACCGGTTCGTGGATCAGGACGCCGGTCAGTGCGTCGATCTCGCAGTTCCAGGGCTCCCGCGCTATCGTGCGCTTCACGCAGTCGTAGCCGGCCTGCCAGCGGGCGCCGATTCCTTCATGGCTGAAGTCGATATCCTTGGTGTGGTCGTCGCTCATCAGCCGCGGAGCCAGCAACCGCACGAGATGCATGTTGGTTCCGCAGCCATAGGCCGCCAGCTCGGAAACCGCGGGATCCTTGGCCTTGTCCTTGGGGAGCCGCTTCGCCAGCTCGCGGATCACATGGCGCAGGCGGTGGATCTGCTGCTGGCGGGCGACGTGACTCAAGCCGCGGCTGGAATACTGGATGTCCTTCTGGCGGCTCAGCACCTGCCAGATTGTTTCCGGGGCGGTGCCGTCGGGCTGCCAGAGGTTGACGGAGAAGATCAGGCTGTCACGGCGCGGGTTGTCGTCGAACACGACCTCGATCGGGGTGTTGGAATAGACGCCGCCGTCCCAGTAATGCTCGCCGTCGATCTCCACCGCGGGAAAGGCCGGCGGCAGGGCGCCGGAGGCCATGACATGGGCGATCTCGATCGGCATCGTGCGGCTGTCGAAATAGCGCATCTTGCCGGTGCCGACATTGACGGCGCCCACCGTGAGGCGGGTCTTGCCGCCGTTGAGCTCGCCGGGATCGACCAGCGATCCGAGGGTCTGCTTCAGCATCTCCGTCGAATAGAAGGCCGCCTGGCCCGGCACATGGGGATAGTGGACCCCCCAGAGGGCGAGCGGGTTGGGTCGGAAGAAGTCCGGCACACCGTTCAGCAGCACGCTCCAATTGGCAAAGGCGCTGCCGAACATCGCCATGAAGTCGGTCGCCGCATGGGAGCGGTGGCAGACTCGTTCCCAGAACGCGCGCAACCGCTCGAGCCGATGGGCCGGCTTGTTGCCGGCGATCAGCGCGGCGTTGATTGCGCCGATCGACGTGCCGATCACCCAATCGGGCTCGATGCCCGCCTCGCTTAAGCCCTGGTAGACTCCGGCCTGATAAGCGCCGAGTGCACCGCCGCCCTGAAGGACGAGGACGGTCTGGCCCTTGGATTTTGCCCGCGCCGAGAGCTCGGCGGTGGGAGCGGTCCTGACTGCTTTGTCGCTCATGGCATTCACCTTGTTGCGTCCATGCCGGCGGGAAGTTTCAAGCGGAACGCGAGCAGGCAGGCGATGCCGAGTGCAAGCCCGATCCCGAACACGCAAGCGGACCAGCCGAGCCGATCGAAGAGCTGACCGAGCATGGCGCTGCCGACGAGACCGCCCAAGAAATAGCTGGCGAGATAGATGCCGCCGGCCGAGCCGCGATCGCCGGTCGCCGCCTTGCCGACAAAGCCGGTCGCCGCCGCCTGGGCGAAGAACGTGCCGACGCCGACCAGCGCGAGGCCGATGAGGACCAGCGTGAGGCGCGGGGTCAGCAGCAGCGGAAGGCCGATGCCGGCCAGCGCCAGCGCGCCCCAGAAGGTCGGCCGGGTGCCGAGCCGTTGCGCGACCAGGCCGGCGACCGGCGTGGTCATGATCGACGGCAGAAAGACGAAATAGACCAGGCCGATCTGCATCATGCCGAGGCCGAGGGGCGGGCGCACCAGCACGAAGTTGACGTAGGTGAAGGTGCCGATGAAGGCGAACAGGATCAGGAAACCGATGGCGAAGGCGGCGCGCAAGGCGGGGTTGCGCAGATGGGCGATCAACGCGGAGAGCGCAGATTGCATCGCCATCGCGGAGGTCATGGGCTTCGCCTTGCTGAGCGCCAGGAAGGCCAGGACGGCGCCGCAGAGATTGAGAGCCGCGAACAGATGGAAGTTGGCGGCCAGTCCAAAATGGTCGGCGACCGCTGCCGACATCAGGCGCCCGAACAGGTTGCTGGCGACATTGCCGGTGATATAGGCGGCGAAGGCGCCGCCGACGGCCTTGGCGCTGCAGTGTTCCGCGAGGTAGGCGAGGGTGAGGGTGAAGGCGGCCGACATGAACAGGCCTTGGACGACCCGCAGGGCCGCGAAACTCGCCAGATCCGGCGCCGATGCGAGCAGCGCGGTCGGCAGTGAAAGGACGCCGAGACTGAGCACGATCCCGAGACGGCGGTCGATGCGCCGGCTGAAGAGCGATACGAGAATCCCCGAGAGCGCCATGCCGAAGGTGCTGGCATTGACCGCGAGGCCAATGGCGGCGGGGCTGACGCGGTAATGCGCCACCAGCGACGGCAGGATCGCCTGGGTC
>DATKNM010000218.1:0-3106 GCA_035541335.1 Binatia bacterium | reverse complement strand
AGATGACGGGCTGCGCTTTCGAAGTAGCGCACGGCTTTAAGCGGCGGGAAAACGGCCATTTTTCGCGCGGGCGGTCCTGTGAGGTAGCCTAACAGAACAAGTTAGAAACGATCATTTGCCGATGGGAAAATTCAAGCACAGGTTAGGGGCAAGGGCAATGGTCGCCCGGACAGTTCACCCAGCAGATGTGAGGGAATTATGGCACAGATCGTGAGCAACTTGGCCGCCCGCCGGACGATCCGCCGCGGCCACACGTCCTATCTCCAGGAGGGCCTGGTCGGCGCCTTCAACCTGGTCCAGAACTGGGTCGAGCGCAGCCGCACCCGCCAGCGCCTCTACCAGATGCCCGACTACATGCTCCACGACATCGGCGTCAGCCGCTCCGAGGTCGAGAGCGAGTGGAGCAAGCCGTTCTGGCGCGACTGAGGCTTCCCGAGCGGGCGCAGGATTTTACGGTCGAGTTCCCAAGGCCGCCTTTCCAGGGCGGCCTTGGTCGTGAGAGAAGAAGGCTTCGGGCGTCGCGCCGTTCATCCACCCGGGGAATCATGAAGGCACATTTCGAGCGCATGTCGCGCTACAACCGCTGGGCCAACCGCCAGCTTTACGGCGCGGTGGCAAAGCTCAGCCCCGACGAGTTCCACGCGCCGCGCAGCGGCTTCTTCCCGTCGCTGGCGCAGACCCTCAACCACATGGTCGTCACCGACCGTATCTGGATGGGTCGCTTCATCGGCGAGCCCAGCGCGCATACCCGGCTCGACGAGGCGCCCTACGGCAAGTTCGCCGATCTCGCCGCCGCCCGGACGGCGGAGGACCAGCGGATCGTCGATTTCTTCAAGGCGCTGCAGCAACCGCGGATCGACGCGACCTTCCATTACAAGAACACGGCCGGCGATCCGAAGTCGGCGCCGATGCACGTGACGCTGACGCACTTCTTCAACCACCAGACCCATCACCGCGGCCAAGCGCATGCGATGCTGTCGTCGACGCTGGTCGCGCCGCCGCCGCTGGACCTGATCTATTACTTCCCGGAAGACCGCGAAGACTAGGCGGCGTGGGCCTGGCCCTTGTGGCCGTGGCCCTTGCGATAGAGCCAGACGCTGGCCGGCGGCAGGTTCTGCAACACGCGGTCCTGCACCGCGCCGCTGACGCCGAGGCGCTGCCGGTTCTTCAGCGGCGAAAAGAGGCCGTAGGTGAACTGGATCATCGGCGCGTCGGGCTCCAGCACGGCGAAGACCTGGGCGCCGATCCGGTGCTGGATCGCCTTCTTCATCGAGAGCAGCGGCAGGCTGGAGACGATCGCCTTCACCGGCGCGACGCCCTCGCGGCGCAGCAGCTGCTGCAGATGCATCGCGTCGCCCTGGAGAATCCGCACACCGGGATAACGCTCGGTCAGATGCCGATGCAGGGTCAGGTCGCGCTCGACCACCACCAGCCGGTCCCGCGGCACGCCCGCATCCAGGATCGCCCGGGTCACCGGGCCGGTGCCGCCGCCGAGCTCCACCACAAAGCCTTCGCCGCTGAGCGGAATGTGACGGGCCATGGCCGCCGCGAGCTCCGGGCTACTGGCGGCCACGGCGCCGATTTTGAGCGGGTTCTTCAGCCAGAGCTTTAGCAGCAGACGGGATTCAGACAGCATATTCGTTCGACTCTGTGAGGCCGATTCTGGTTCGCCTGCCGGTCAATCTAATCAAGCCGGGCCGTGGCGCAAGACCCTAGGAAAGAGAGGGATTCGGCCGCCATCACACTGTTGACCGTCAGGCTGTCGTCAGGACGATCTTGCCGGTGGATTTCCGCGCCACCAGCAGATCGAAGGCCTCCGCCGAGCGGGCGAGGTCGAAGCGGTGCGAGATGTGCGGCTTCAGGAGGCCGGCGGCGTGGAACCGGTCGAGCGCCGCGAATCCCTCCGCCACCAGGTCCGGCCGGTGGCGGCGATAGGAGCCCCAGTAGAAGCCTTGGGCGTCGATGTTCTTCACCAAAAGGATATTGGCCGGGATCTTCTGGACCTGCCCCGCAGCGAAGCCGACCACCAGCAGGCGCGCACCCCAGGCGACGCAGCGCAGCGAGACCTCGAAGATCTCGCCGCCGACCGGGTCATAAACCACGTCGACGCCCTCGCGACCGAGATCGGTTGAGATCGCCTTCACCCGGTTGCGTACGTTCTCGCTGCGATAGTCGATGGTCCAGTCGGCGCCATGCGCGCGGGCGACCGCGCATTTCTCGGCGCCGCCTGCGGTCGCGATCACTTTGGCGCCGAGCGCCTTGCCGATCTCGACTGCGGTCAAGCCGACGCCACCGGCGGCGCCGTGCACCAGCAAAAGCTCGCGCGGTTGCAGCCGCGCCTTCCAGGCGAGTGCGCCGTAGGAAGTGCCGTAGGCAATGACGAAGCCGCCCGCGGTCACGGGATCCATGCCCGCCGGAATCGGCACGGCATCGGCCGCGCGCACGAAGGCCTGCTCGGCGAAGGCGCCGTGATCGACCGCGGCCATGATGCGGTCGCCTACCTTCACGCGCGTCTCGCCGGGACCCGTCTCCATGACGGTGCCGGCGAGCTCGAGGCCCGGCACGAAGGGAAGGTCCGGCTTTTGTTGATACTGGCCGGCGATCATCAGGGTGTCGGCGAAATTCAAACCCGCCGCCGCGACCTGCACCTTGATCTCGCCAGCCTTGGGTGCCGGAAGACTTGGAAGCTCGACCAGCTTCAGATCGCCCGGCTTGCCGAGGCTCTGGCACTGCAGCGCGCGCATCGCCCCGCTCCTAGAATCGCGCTTCGGAACCGGGAGCGATGCGGCCGGTGACCGTGCCGGCCCAGTTGCGGATCGGCGGCTCCAAGGTCTCGTGCAGCTTTGCTTCGGCCGCCGCATCGATCACGCCGAGATGCCGCAGCACCGCGCCCATCGCCACTTCGGAGGCGCGGCCGGCGCCGTCGGCGACCTTGAGACAGATACCGAGGCCGTGCTCCGGCAGCGCACCCATATAGACGCCCTCGGCGCCGCCCTTGATCGCCGCCTTTGCACCCGCCGCCTCCATCACCTTGGTGCAGAAGCGGCCGGTGCCGGCGACATACCAGGGCTCGGCGCACATGGCGGCGAGGATGCGATGCGCGGCG
>DATKNM010000217.1:0-7623 GCA_035541335.1 Binatia bacterium | reverse complement strand
CTTGATCACGCCGCTTTCGCCGAGCGCCGAACGCTCGACGATCGCCGGCGTCGGCAGGCTGGCGAATACGACCTCGGCATCGGAGGCGACCGCCGCCGCGGATTCGGCGCGCCGGCAGCCGCGCGCGATGAGCGGCGCCAGTGCCGCCTCGCTGGTGTCGAACACTGTGAGCGTATGTCCGGCGTCCAGGAGTCGGGCGGCCATCAGCCCGCCCATCCGGCCAACACCGACGAAACCGAAATGCTGTCCTGTCACAACTATCTCGAAATGCTGGTGAATGTTGAGGCAACTATCGGCCAGGGCCTCGCCGCTCCGCCATACGTGTTCTTGGCATAACAGCTTTTCGGCATGCGGCCACGGAGCGGCCGGGATCCGCTCAACCGACCAGTTCGCCTTGCCGCTCGCCGGCGAACAACTCGGCCACCTGCGCCCGGATCATCTTGGCGACCACGCGGGTCGCGACGCCGGTGGGACGCTGGGTCGAGGTCGCGAGCATGAGCTGGCGCGTCATCTTCGGGTCATCGATCGGCCAGGAGCGGATGCGCCCGGCCTTCACCAGGGGCCGCACTGCTGCATCGCACAAGATCGTATAGCCGGCGCCGGCTTCGACCAGGCCGAGGGTCGAGGCCATGGCATCGAGCTCGAGCTGCACGTTGGCGACGATGCCGAGCTTTTCCAAGGTCCGGTCGATCAGCAGGCGCAGCCCATGCGGCCGCGCCGGCAGGATCAACGGGATATCCTCGAGCCGCGAGGCGGGAAGCGGGCCGGTGCCAGCGCCGGCCGGATCGTTCGCAGGGCCGAGCAGCACGAGCCGTTCCTCGAGCAGGGGCTCGGTCAGCAGCGAGGGCAGCCGCGGCGCGTTGTAGACCACGCCGATGTCGATCCGTCCGGTCGAGAGCCATTCGGTCACATGACCGCTGAAGCCCTCGACCACGTGGAGCGCGATCATCGGGAACTCACCGCGGCAGCGCATGACCAGCGGCACGGTCAGGACCCAGCCGATCGAGGGCGGCATGGCGATGGTGATGCGGCCCCGCGGCGCCGCCTTCATCGCCATGATCTCGAAGCTCGCCTTGCCCGCCGTCTGGATGATCTCCTTGGCGTAGGCTTCCAGGAGCTTGCCGGCCTCGGAGAGAACGATGCCCCGGCCGTTGCGATAGAACAGCTCGGCGTTGAGGTCCTGCTCCAGCGAGCGGATCTGTCGGCTCAGGATCGGCTGGGCGACGCTGAGCTGCACGGCAGCCTTGGAGAAGCTGCCGAGCTCCGCGACGCAGAGGAAATACTTGAGCTGCTTCAGCTCCATGCGATCCCTGACACCGGCGATCCCAGTTCGGCTGCGCCGGTTCTTGTCGCCCTGGCTGTGCGCGCCGGCCCCATTGCCGTCGAATGGGGCGATCACCGATCTTGCTGGGAGAGCCGAGCGGCCGTCAACGTCCTTCTGTCACAAACGATGCATGGGCGATGCATGGCTGGTGCGAGGCGGGCGCCGCGCTCATGCCACATTCGATATATCTGCTATGAGATCGGCGGGACTGCCTCGCCAAGGGAATCTCGCCCTAGATTGCGGCGGCTTGAATCCTGCGGGCGCAACCATGCCGGGGCTTGGCCCATCGACCGCCGTTCCGATCTTGGAGGGTCCCTATCGCCCCAACCAGGCGCTGGACCACGGAATGCGGCTGTTCGAATGCCCGGCGCCGGACAACCTGGTCTGGCAGGACGGCCACCTGCTGTTCACCAGCGGATCGGCCGTCCTGCTGCTCGACGGCCTGCACAGTCACCCGCATGACCCCGGCCGGGAGGCGGAAGAGATCCTGCGCTTCGAGAGTGCGGTGACCGCGATGGCGGCGGCGAGTGACGGCAGTCTGGCCATCGGTCTCGGCGCCGAGGGCATCGCCATCGTCGGCGGCGAGCATGACGGCAAGATCGTCGATCCGATTGCGGGGGCGGCAGGAAAGGCGGCGACCGCGCTCTGCTTTGCTGATCCACACACGCTGTTCGCCTGCATGGATCATTCGGCAGACGAAATGCCCGATCGAACGGAAGGCTCGCTCTGGCGCATCGATCTGCGCGGGGCGGAGCCGCTCTGCCTCGCCGCCGACTTGTCTGCTCCGCGCGGCTTGCTGCTGCGTGATATCGACACGCTGGTCGTATCGGAGGCCGGGCGCCGCCGTCTTGTCGCCTGCGCCACCGGCCGCAGAAGCGCGCTGCGCGTTCTGCTCGACGGCCTGCCGGGCAGTCCCGGGCGGATCGCCCGTGGCTCCGGGCACAGCCTGTGGCTGGCGATCCCGGGACTCGGCGGTTCGCCCCTGGCCTATGGTCTCGTGGTGCGCCTCACGACGGATTGCATGCCGGACGTGTCACTGCACGGCGGTACCGACGGACGCAGCCGGGGCGCGGTCAGCTGCCTCGAGGTTCGCGGCGAGCTCGTGGTCGCCTGCCAGGGGGACGACACATTGGTTTCGGTCGACCTCAGCCACGCGGTGGATGATCAAGTCATATCGGAGAGTTGAGAAATGGTGGAAGCGAGGAAGAGGGCCGTGGTCACCGGCGCCGGCAGCGGCATCGGTGCCGCCACGGCGAAACTGCTGATCGCGCGCGGCTGGCAGGTGGCCTGTCTCGACCGCGACGTTGTAGCCGCGAAAAAAACGGGCGGCACAGCGCCGGTCATCGCGGTGGACGTGGCCGACGAGGCGGCGGTGGTGCGCGCCTTTGCCGAGGCCCAGAGCATCCTCGGCGGCCTCGATGCCCTCGCCACCTGCGCCGGCATCTACGACACCACCCCGTTCTTCGAAGTGACCGCGGAAATCTATCGCCGGATCCACGATGTCAACGTCATCGGCACCTTCCTCTGCCTGCGCGAGGGGGCGAAGCTGATGGCCGCGGGGGCGCGGATCTGCACCGTTTCCAGCGTTGCCGGGTTGCGGGGCGGCGGGCTCGCCGGAACCGCCGCCTATGCCAGCAGCAAGGGCGCGATCCTCGCCTTGACCAAGAATGCGGCGCGCGTGCTGGGGCCGAAGGGAATCGCGGTGAACACGATCGCGCCCGGCATGATCGACACACCCTTTGCCGCCGCGCCGCTGTCCGATCCGGTCACACGGCAGCGGATCGAAGCCATGACCTCGTTCAACCGGCTCGGCACGGCGGAGGAGATCGCCGAGGCGATCTGCTGGCTGCTGTCACCCGAAGCTTCCTATGTGCACGGCGCCACCCTGGTCGCCGACGGCGGCATGGTGATGTACTGAGCACGGGGTTCTGGATTGCGCTTGCGGCGATGCGAGCGGTAACATCAAGGCACATCCAATCTCAAAGGAAAGCGTGAATGTCCAAGGAAGTCTACGACCGAGGCCTCAAGATCCGCCGCGAAGTCCTCGGCGCGGAATATGTCGACAAGGCGCTGGCCACCGCCGATGCCTTCGGCAAGCCGCTGCAGGATCTTGTCACCGAGTACTGCTGGGGCGCGGTCTGGGGCCGCGAGGAGCTGTCGAAGAAGACCCGCAGCATGCTCAACCTCGCCATGATCAGCATCCTCAACCGGCCGCATGAATTGAAGGCGCATATCAGGGGGGCACTGACCAACGGCGTCACCAAGGAGGAGATCCGCGAGATCTTCCTGCAGGTCGCGATCTATGCCGGCGTGCCGGCGGCGGTCGATTCCTTCCGCATCGCCCGGGAGGCCTTCGCCGAATCCGGCAAGTGATCCACGCCTGTCGCGGGCGTTGCAGCGCCCTGCGGCAGGCGATCAGACCGGCTTCGGATCGGCGTCCAGTCGGACGACGACGTCTTCCAGGCCCGGCGCCGCGGCCGGATACTGCTTCATCACCAGGGGATCGTGGCCCGGGATGATCGCGTCGGGCGAGGAGGCGAGGGCGTTCATGGTGCGATAGCCCTCCAGCATCTCGACCACGTTGGCGACGACCGGGAACGGCCGGTACTGCTGGAAATTGGCATAGAAGTGCGAGGCGTCCGAGGCCAGCACCATCCAGCCCCGCCGCGTCATCACCCGGGTGATCTGCAATCCGCTGGTATGGCCGCCAACTCGGTGGACGGTGATGCCGGGGGCGATCTGGCCCTCGCCATCGTGGAACTGGGTGCGGCCGGCAAAGGTCCGGCGCACCATCGCGACCACATCCTCGGCCTCGAAGGCGCCGCGCAGGTTGGCGTGGCCCATGCAGCGCCCGGTGCAATAGGCCATCTCCCGGTCCTGCACATGGAAATGGGCGTTCGGGAACATGTCGTGGTTTCCCGAATGGTCGTAATGCATGTGCGAGATCACGACATCCTTCACCTGGTCGGGTTCGACGCCGATCGCCTTCAACCCCACGGCAGGCGAGCGCAGGTGCTGGCGCTTCCGCTTGGCGCCCATCTCTGCCGAGAAGCCGGTATCCAGGATGACGGTGCGGTCCTTGCCCTTGATCGCCCAGACGAAATAATCGAGCGGCATCGGCACGTCGTGCTCGTCCCCGCCGATGAAGTTCTCCGGGGAATGGCGGAACAGATGCGCGTATTTGATGGCGTAGATCTCATAAGCCGGCTGATCGGGCATCCTGCCACTCCCTAACCTTTGGCGGTTCCATTTCGACTGTACCCAGCCGCGACTTGCGGAGGGCGGGCGACTTCTGCAAATTATCCGCGCGGCCGTTAACATTGCACGGCCTGCGCCGTTGCAGTTTGTTGTGTTACGCGTAACATGGATCGATGATGCAGGCAATATCCGGGGACCGCGTTGGCGAAGTCTGCTGACCAGAAGCGCAAGCAGCGCAACGGCGGGACCACGACCTCGCGGATGCGCGACGTGGCGCGCAAGGCCGGCGTCTCGGTGATGACGGTCTCGCGGGCGCTCAACGATCCCGACAAGGTCTCGAAGGAGATGCGCCAAAGGGTCCGCGCCGTGGTCGAGGAGATCGGCTACGTCCCGAACCGGCTGGCGCGCAGCCTTTCTTCGAACCGATCCAACGTCATCGGCCTCATTGTGCCCAGCATCCGCAACTCGCTGTTTGCCGAGACCATCAAGGGGATCTCCGACGTCCTCAGCGGCAACGGCTATCACCTGATGATCGCCGACAGCGGTCCCGGACTGCTCGAGGAGGAAGAGGCGATCACGGCATTCCTGCAGCAGCGGGTCGCCGGGCTGGTCCTGCACAACACCAGCCACACGCCGACCGCGATCGAGATGATCGCCAACGCCAAGGTTCCGGTGGTCGAGAACGGCAACCTCACGGCCGCTCCGCTCGACTCGGTCGTCAGCTATTCCAACTACGAGGCGGCCCGGGCGATGACGCTGCATCTCGCGCGGATGGGGTACAAGCACATTGCCTTCGTCAGCCTGGTCCGCCGCGAGAACGACCGCGCGCGAGAGAGACTGCGCGGCTATCTCGCCGCCCTCGCCGAGCTCGGCCGCAAGCAGGACGACGCCTTGATCCTGGAGCGCCCCTCCGGATTCAGCGCCGGCGCCGAGGCCGTCGTCAATCTGGTCGAGACCGCGCCGCAGGTCGATGCGATCTTCTTCGCCGGCGATGTCCTCGCCGTGGGCGCAGTGCTCGAGTGCCAGCGCCGCGGCTGGAGCGTGCCCGGCCGTGTCGCCATCGCCAGCTTCGACGACCTCGACATGCTGCGCCACGTCAACCCGCCGCTGACCACCATCCGTCTGCCGCGCTACGAGATCGGCCGGCGCAGCGCCGAATGCCTGCTCGACCGGATCGCCGGCCGCGCCACCGAGCGGGTCAGCCTCGACCTCAAGTTCGAGATCATCCAGCGCGAAAGCGCCTAGTCGCCCAGTCGGATGACCGTTCGCAGCAACGCCATTGCATCGGCTTCGCTTAGTTACCGGTATCATATTTCTGCTTGAAAACATCGATCTCGACTGCAAGGATGCGGAGATAACAGGGCTCTTGCCCCTGACAGTCTGGAATCGATAACAATGCAGACCGCTTCCGCGCGGCTCTCCCAATGGGCGGCAGGCTTGCGCTACGGCGATCTGCCGCGCGCCGTCGTCGAGCAGACCTGCCTCCGGGTGCTCGATGTGTTCGGACTGGTCCTCGCCGGCCTCGGCACATCCTTCGGCCGCTCGGTGCGGGAAGCGGTGCTGGCGCTCAACCCGTCCGGCCCTGGCCGGATCTTCGGCAGCGGGGACGCGACCTCCGTGCCCGGCGCCGCCTTCGCCAACGGCGCCCTCTCGCAGGCGTTGGAGTTCGACGACACCCACAACGAATCGATCGTGCATATGAGCAGCCCGGCGGTGGCCGCGGCCTTCGCGCTGGCTGGATCGGCCCCGATCAGCGGCACGGACCTGATCGCCGCCATTGCCGTCGGCAACGAGATCTCCTGCCGCGTGGGCAGCGTCGCGCCGGGCCAGTTTCATCGCCGCGGCTTTCATCCGACCGGTCTCTTCGCGACTTTCGGCGCGACCTGGCTTGCGGGCCGCCTGCTCGGGCTCACCATCGAGCAGATGAACAACGCGGCGGGAATCGCCGGCAGCTTCGCCTCCGGCCTGCTGCAGTGCTGGGTCGACGGCACACAATCGAAGTTCCTGCATCCGGGCTGGTCGGCGCAGGGCGGGATCACCGCGGCGATGCTCGGCAGGACCGGGACCACGGGTCCCGCCGCGGTCTTCGAGGGCCGCTTCGGCCTCTTCGCCTCGCATCTCCAGGATGAGAGCGTGCCGCGCAACTACGGCCGCATCACCGACGAACTCGGCGAGCACTGGGAAAGCCAGAACGCCTCCTTCAAGCCGTTCCCGGTCGCCCACGTCATCCACCCCTACATCGACGCGCTGCTGCGGCTCCGGGCCACCCACGGCATCGATCCCGATCGGGTCGCGCGGATCATCTGCCCGGTCGCAGGCTACATCGTCGGCATCGTCTGCGAGCCGCCGGCGGAGAAGCGCCGGCCGCGTTCCGATTCCCATGGCCGGGTCAGCCTGCAATACACCTTGGCCGAGGCTTTGGTGCTCGGCCGCATCGACAAGAATGCCTACCAACCGGACGCCCTCGCCGATCCCCGCATTCTCGGCCTCGCCGATCGCGTCGAGTACCAGGTCGATCCGAAGTTTCCCGGACCGGAGCGCTTCAAGGGCGCCGTCAGGATCGAGATGAAGGACGGCGCCACGTTCGAGACGGTCGAGGAGCACAATCGGGGCTCGGCGGCCAATCCCATGGCGGTCGACGATATCGTCGCAAAGTTCGACGCCAATGCGGCCGACATGCTTGATGCGCCGCGGCGGCGCGCGCTGGTCGACGCGATCCTGGCCCTGCCCGATGCGAAGGATGCCGCGCGCCTGGTGGACCTGACGATCGGCGCCGGAGGCAGGCGATGATCAAAGGCCGAAATGCATTGGTCACGGGCTCGACCAACGGGCTTGGGCACGCGGTCGCCGTCGGGCTCGCGCAGGCGGGCTGCAACGTGATGCTCCACGGCCTCGAGCCGGCCGCCGCCGTCGCGGAACAGCTCCAGTCGATCCGGAATGCGCACGGCGTCGCCGTCGACTACCACCAGGCCGATCTCGCCGGGCTCGCCGGCGTCGAGGGCCTGATCGCCGCCGGCCGCGATCGCCTCGGCGGCATCGATATCCTGGTCAACAACGCCGTGACCCGGCATTTCGCGCGGGTCGAGGAGTTCCCGACCGAG
>DATKNM010000216.1:0-3369 GCA_035541335.1 Binatia bacterium | reverse complement strand
CGCTTCCAGCTTGGATCGTCGCTCCAGACGAGCGGCGATTGCCATGTGGCGCGCGCTGCCGTCGCCTGTTCCAGCAGATCGAGCGCAAGGCCAAGCGTCAGGTCCTGCGAGGCGACGTCGCCGGGCCTCCCCGCCGCATTGCCAAGGGGAAAGTCCGAGAACAGGAAGCGCGGCACGCCGACATGCTCGACCACGTCCCTGGCGGCGCCCATGATCACGGTCGCGATCCCGCTCTCCTCCAGGTGCCGCGCCATCAAGGCCAGGCTCTGATGGCAGACCGGGCAGTTCGGCACCAGCACCGCCGCATCGGCACCCTCCGCCTGCAGCCGCCGAAGCAGCTCCGGCGCATCCACCGCCAGCGTGTGCCGCTGGCTGCGATTGGTCGGCACGCCATGGAAGTTGGACGTGATCCCGCCGATCCGCCCGGCGGCCGCTGCCCGCCGCAACGCCGCAAGCGGCAGGAACGCACCTTGGTCCCGACCGGTCGTGTGTGTGAAGTCGATCGCCACATGGTCGATCCGCAGCACGGGATCGCGTGCCGTCGTCTCGGAGTAGACCGAAGCGAACTTGGCCGCCGCGCGATAGGTCCCGTCCGGCGCCGGATCGCCGTCCCGCCACCGCGCCGCCGTCGTCACCAGCGCCACCCGCGATTCCGCCAGCGGCTTCGCCGGGCGCTGGAACGGCACATCCTCGAACTGCGCCCAGCGATAGGGCGCGCTGTAGCCCAAGGCCGCGTAATAGGCCCGTGTCCGCTCCATATATGGGATCGGCGCATCCGTCATGGTCCGCCGACCACGGCCCGGAGCGCCGCGCTGCCGCAGGCCCGCGACACCCGGCGATACTCGTCGGGCGTGTCGAGCGCACTCTGCTGTCGTTTCTTCTGCGCGGCAATCTCGCGCATCGCCTCCTGGATCGCGGCGTCCGCCGCTGCCCGGAGGTTGCGCTGCGCGATGCCGGCATCACCGGCCGTCTCGGTGCGTGCAGCCACACCCGCCAGCACCACCGCCACCCGTGCCTTCGCCCGCGGCAGCATCTTGCGCTCGACGATGACGTGTCCTTGCTCGTGCTGCAGCGCCGCGTTGTAGAGGCAGGAGCCGGGCTTGAGCTCGGCGGCGACATGCACCTTCATCGCCAGCTGCAGCTCCACCGTGATCGACCGGAAGGAGACGCAGAAGAGCCCGTCCGCCTCGGGCGAGACCAGCATCTCATAGCGCGTCGTCGCCGAAACCTCGCTCTCGGTCAGCCCAAGCGCATAGGTGTTTCGGTCCGTGACCCCGGCGCGCCGGTTGAGATCGGCGATCGAGAGCGCCTGGTCCTGTTGCAGCTTCTGCTCGGCTGTCGTCACCGAGATCGCCGGCGTCGCCCCGCTACACGCGGCCTCAGCCGGAGCGCCGGCGAGCAGCAGGATCGGCAGCAGCAGGAACGGGAACGCACGCATGCGGCCAGTCTAGCGCGGCCCGACTTGGAAAGCACACGGCGGGTACCCGGAACCGGACACCCGCCGCGTTCATGCTCAGTCTTTCGAAGGCTCGATCGCCCCGTTGCTCTTGGCGCCATCGCCTTTCGCGAGCGCCATCAGGCTGGCGACCGGGTTGCCGTCGGCGGTGAAGCCGGCCTCCTTCAAAAGGCTGTCGATCACCGGCGACTGGGCGCGATAGGCGAGCAGCGCATCAACCAGGCTGTCGGCGCGGCCGCCGCCGCCGCCGTTGGCCGCGACGCCGGCCAGGCCCCCGCCCATATCGATGATGCGCACGTCGCCGATCTTTTCCAGCGGCTTCACCGCCTCGGCAAGGGCGATCGGCAGGATGCGCAGGCGCTCCTTGGTGATCTCCAGCTCGATCACCGCCGCGGACATGGCGTTCCGCGCCTCGTTGATCTTGCGCTGGCCTTCGGCATCGACCTCGTAGGTCTTCGCCTTGGCCTCGGCCGCGATCTTCGCCGCGTCGGCCTCGGCCTGGGCCGCGATCTTGATAGCCGCTGCCCTGTTCTGCGCCGCCTCCTTCTCCGCCTCGGCGGCGACGGTGATTTTGGTCGCCTCCTGCTCGGCCTGCTGGCGCGCCATGATCACCGCGGTCTGCCGGTCGCGTTCCGCAATGGCGACCTTGCGCGCGGTCTCGACCGATTCCGTTGCACTGGTGGCGATCGCGCGGGCCTCTTCCGCCTTGGATTGCGCGACCGATTGCTCCTGGCTCTTGTTGGCGACCACGATCGAGCGATCCTGGTCGGCGAGCTCGACGTCCCGCTGCTTGGCGATGCGCAAAGTCTCCGCGGTCCGGTCGGCCTCGGTCTGCTTCTGCGCGATGGCGAGCTGCGCGTCGATGCTGGCCGATTCCTGCACCTTCTTCGCCAGCGCCTGGCGCTCGGCGATGGCCTGCTCGGCCTCGATCTTCGCCGTCGCCTCGGCGCGCTGGGCCTCGGCCTCCTTCTGCGCCGATTCCGCGCGCGTCGTCGCCGACTTGTTGACGATGTCGCGCTGCTGGTTGAGCTCCGCCTCCTTCTTCTGGCGCTCGATCTCCAGGGTCTTCTGCCGGGCGTCGAGGTCCTGCTGCGCAATCGTCACCTCCGCCGCGCGGACGAGCTGGTTGCGCTCCTGGCGCTTCGCTTCCGTGATCTTGGTGAGCGCGGTCAGGCCCTCGGCGTCGAAGGCGTTGTTGGGGTTGAAGTACTTGGTGTCGGTCTGGTCGAGCTTGGTCAGGCTGGCGCTTTCGAGCTCCAGGCCGTTCAGCTCGAGGTCGCTGGAGACCGTGTTCTGCACCGACTTCACGAAGGCGGCGCGCTGCTCCTGCAGGTCGGCCAAGGTCATGGTCGCGGCGACCGAGCGCAGCGCATCGACGAACTTCGCCTCCACGAGCTCGCGCAGCAGCGCGGGATCGCTGGTGCGGGCGCCGAGGGTCTGCGCCGCGAGGCCGATCGACTGCGCATCCGGCTTCACCCGGACGTAGAATTCGACGCCGATATCGACCCGCATGCGATCCTTGGTGATCATCGCCTCGGCGCTGTCGCGCTTGATGTCGAGGCGCAGAGTCTGCAGGTTGACGAAGGCGATCGAATGGAACACCGGCAGCACGAGCGAGCCGCCGTCCAGCACCACTTTCTGCCCGCCGAAGCCGGTCCGGACATAGGCGCGGTCCTTTTCCGAGCGGCGATAGAGCCGCGCGATCACGATGCCGATCGCGAGCATCGCGATGAGGGCGATCACCGCCGGCACCATCAGCTGAAAGATCATGTCCATCTCTGGTCGTTACCTCCGATAAGCCGGACAGCCGCCGGCAGGCCCCGCCGCCACCCGCGCCGGGTCAAAGCTCACAGACTCTTCTCCAGCTGCCGCTCGCTGGCCGGCACCACGGAGAGCGCATTCTCCACGCGATC
>DATKNM010000215.1:0-7806 GCA_035541335.1 Binatia bacterium | reverse complement strand
GTATTGATCCGCGCGCCGCGCTTGCCCCATCGCACGGCTTCAGCCATGACCCGCAGCGAATTGCCCCGCTTCGACAGCTGGTAGGCGTGCAGCGGGTCCTTCACCGCGGCCGGCTGGAGAAACGGCAGGGCCAGCAATGCGTCGGCCGGTGTCGTCGCCAGGGCCTCGTTCTGCTCCGCGGTCAGGGCGCCGAGACGATGCCCGGACTGCGAGGCGATCACCACGCCGGCGCCGCCCCGGGCGATGACCTTGCCGAACGACTCCAACACCACCGCGGTGCCGTAGAGATCGACCGCGAGGATGGTTGCCGGAGACGCCTGCGAGGGCGAGACGCCGGCGGCGTGGATGAGGCCCGTGACGTCGCCGAGCGCGGTGGCGTTCTTGACCAGCGCATGAACAGATTCGCGGGACGAGACATCGACCTTCGCCGTGCTCACCTTGAATCCTGCGTCGCTGAGAACCTTGGCTGCAGCACCCGCATTCTCTTCGCGCAAATCGGCAAGTAGGACGTGCTTGCCGGCGCTGACCCGCCGCGCAATGGCCTGGCCGATCGAACCGGCCCCGATGACGACGATCACCTGATCCATGGACGCTCTCCTTCGCAAGGCGTTACAGGCCCGTCATCTTCATCATAGCTTCCGGCAGTCGGTCGCCTGCCGGTTTGAACTTCGCAGCCATCGCCTCAATCGCCTGGAGCTCCTCCGCGGTGAACGCGATGTCCGCTGCGCCGAGATTCTCCTCCAGGCGGTCCAGCTTCGTCGTACCGGGAATGGGCACGATCCAGGGCTTCCGGGCGAGCAGCCAGGCAAGGGCAACCTGCGCGGGCGTGGCGCGCTTCTGTGCCGCGACATCGCGCAGCAGATCGACCAGCGCCAGGTTCGCCTGCAACGCATCGGGCGCGAACCGGGGCACCTTGGTGCGGAAGTCCGAATCCGCGAAGCGGGTGTTCTGGTCCATCTTGCCGGTCAGAAAGCCGGCACCGAGTGGACTGAACGGGACGAAGCCGATCCCGAGCTCTTCCAGCGTCGGCAGGATCTCGGCCTCCGGTCCGCGATACCAGAGGGAGTACTCGCTCTGGACCGCGGCGACCGGCTGCACCGCATGGGCACGCCGGATCGTCATTGCGCCCGCCTCCGACAGACCGAAATGCCGGACTTTGCCCTGCTGAATGAGCGCCTTGACGGTGCCGGCGACATCCTCGATTGGCACTGCCGGGTCGACCCGGTGCTGATAGAGAAGATCGATGGCATCGATCTTCAGGCGCTTCAGCGATGCCTCAGCGGCAGCCATGATATGTTCGGGACGGCTGTTGACGCCGGCGCCGCGTTTCCCGGTATCGAGATCAATGTCGAAACCGAACTTGGTGGCGATCACGACCCGATCGCGCACCGGGCGAAGCGCCTCGCCCACCAGCTCCTCGTTGGTGAACGGTCCATAGGCTTCGGCGGTGTCGAAGAAGGTGACCCCCCGATCGACCGCGGCCCGGATCAGCGCGATCCCGGCCTGCTCATCGACGGGCTGGCCATAGGCATGGCTCAACCCCATGCAGCCGAGACCGAGGGCGGATACTTCCAGGCCGCTTTTTCCGAGTTTGCGTTTGTGCATGGCGAAATGGCTCCTCTCGAACACGGCTTTGATCAGACACGCAGCATGGTCTTGATCGCGCGCCGCTCGTCCATGGCGCGGTAGCCTTCGGCGACATCGGCGAGTGGCAGCGTCAGGTCGAACACCTTGCCTGGATTGATCTTGCGCGTGAGCACGAGATCGATCAGGTGCGGCAGAAACCGCCGCACGGGTGCCGGGCCGCCGAGCATCCCGGTCTGCGAGAAGAACAGCGCCTGCCCGTCCAGCTCGACGCCGTGCGGCACGCCGACATAGCCGATCATCGAACCGGGACGCGCGCTCTGGATCGCCTGGGTCATCGATTCCTTGGTGCCGACGCATTCCAGGACGGAATCCGCACCGATGCCGTTGGTCAGCTCCTTGATCCGGGTCACGCCCGCATCGCCGCGCTCGGAAACGATGTGGGTCGCACCGAACTCGAGCGCGAGGTCCTGACGGGCCTTGTGGCGACTCATCGCGATGATCCTGGCGGCACCCATCTGTTTCGCGGCAAGCACGCCCATGAGACCAACCGCGCCGTCACCCACGACGACGACCGTCGAACCGGGCCGTACGCGCGCGGCATCGGCCGCGTACCAGCCGGTGCCCAGCACGTCCGAAGTCGCGAGCAGGCTCGGAATGAGGTCGTCCGCAGGCAGCTCCGGCGTCGCGACCAGCGTACCGTCGGCAAGCGGAACCCGCGCCAGCGGTGCCTGCCCTCCGGTCATGAACTCCCGCTGCTGGCACGACGACTGGAAGCCGAACCGGCAGTGCGGGCAAGTATTGTCGGAGATGCAGAACGAGCCGACGACGAACTGGCCGGGCCGAACGGTTTTGACCGCGCTGCCCACCGCCTCGACGATGCCACAGTACTCATGCCCCATCGCCATGGGCGCCTTCACGTCGTTCAGCCCGCGGAAGGGCCACAGGTCCGAGCCACAGATGCAGCTCGCCGACAGCCGGACAATGGCGTCGGTCGGGTGCTGTATCTTCGGCTCCGGGACCTCCTCGCAACGCACGTCACGCGGTCCGTAGAGAATGGTGCCGAGCATCAGATGTCCTCCTCGAAGGCCTTGCGCAGGATGGGAATCGCCGAGTTCGCCACCGGCCAGCCGCCATAGAAAGCGAGGTGCGTGACCAGTTCGACCAGCTCTTCGCGGGTGACGCCATTGGCCAGCGCGCGGCGGACATGGCCGGGCAATTCATTGGTCCGATAGAGCGCCACGAGGCTGGCGACGGTGATCAGGCTGCGGTCGCGCCTGGAAAGTCCCGGGCGCTCCCACACCTCGCCGAAAAGAACACGGTCGCTGAGGTCGGCCAGCGCGGGAGCGACATCGCCATAGGCCTTCTGGGCCGGGCTCGGTTCCTTGGCCATCACTTCGCCCCCTTCGCATAGTCCTCGTCCGTGACCTTCTCCAGCCAGGTGACGGCCGACCCGTCCTTCATTTCGGCGATGGCGATGTGGGTCATCGCGCAATCAGGAGCGGCGCCGTGCCAGTGCTTCTCGCCGGGTTCGATCCAGACGGTGTCGCCGGGACGAATCTCCTCGATCGGGCCGCCCTCGCGCTGGACGCGACCGAAGCCCGCCGTGACGAGCAACGTCTGGCCCAGCGGGTGGGCATGCCAAGCGGTGCGTGCGCCGGGCTCGAAGGTGACTGTTGCCGCACTCAGCGCACCACTGCCGCTGAACGGAGCGTCAACCCTGACGGTGCCGGTGAAGTAACTCTCGGGGCCACGGTTCGAGGCCTGAGAGCCGCTGCGCTTGAGATCCATCCACTTATCTCCTCGATCCTGACGAGGAATGTAGGCAGGAGAGATTTCCAGGATTAGGCGCTATAATCAGCATGTGGTCATATCGGGAATTCATGAATGCACCGCAACGATCTTATTGATCTCAATGCATTTCTGACGGTCGCCGAGGCGCGCAGTTTTACGCGGGCTGCGGCCAAGCTTGGGACATCGCAATCATCCTTGAGCCACACCATTCGGCGGCTCGAGGCGAGGCTCGGGGTTCGCCTGTTGACCCGGACAACCAGAAGCGTGGCGCCGACGGAGGCTGGCGAGCGGCTGCTCGGCACGTTGAAGCCGGCGATGGAGAACATCGGCACTCAGCTGGAGTCGCTCAGTCAGCTCCGCGACAGGCCCGCCGGCACGATGCGGATCACGGCGTCAGAGCACGCCGCCGACACGGTCCTATGGCCGACGCTCAAGAAGCTGTTGCCCAAATACCCCGACGTGCATGTCGAGCTCAGCATCGATTCCAGTTTCACCGATATCGTGACCGAACGGTTCGATGCCGGCGTGCGCCTGGGCGAGGCCCTGGCCAAGGACATGATTGCCGTGCGGATCGGGCCCGAATTGCGCATGGCGGTGGTCGGTTCACCCGCGTACTTCAAAGGGCGCCACGCTCCCGTGACGCCGCACGACTTGGCCGAGCATCGGTGCATCAATCTGCGCTTCCTGAGCGGCGGCGGGCTCTATGCGTGGGACCTTGAGAAGGACGGACGCGAAGTGCGCGTGCGGGTCGATGGCCAGCTTATCTTCAACAACGTGAATATGGTCGTCCGCGCGGCGCTGGCGGGATTCGGGCTCTGCCTGGTCATGGAGGACCATGTCCAGGAGCATATTGCGAAGGGCCGGCTTGTGCGCGTGCTGGAGGACTGGTGCCCGCCCTTCCCCGGATATCATCTCTACTTTCCGAGCCGCCGCGAACCCTCGGCGGCGTTCACTCTGCTCGTCGAGGCGCTGCGCTATCGAGGCTAAATCCGAGGCAAACGCCAAACGCTACATAATATACTGGCCACCATTCACGCGCAGGCCGTGGTGACCGACCTCATCCTGGGTGCGACGCCATATTGTTTGACACGCTGGGTGCCTCCGCGACCTTCAGCAGTGCGGCGCGCGACCGCTACTGGCACAACGCCCGCACCCGCGCCTCGCACAACCCATGCATCTACAAGGATAGGATCGTCGGCGACTACGCCGTCAACGGCACCAACCCGCCGTAGCGATGGCGCGTGGGCCAAGCGGGATAGCCGGAGACCGGAGCGGACAGAAAGTTTGGGGCGAGCACGGCGCACGATGCCGCCGTGATACGAACTGGCGTCCCCAAGGGGATTTGAACCCCTGTTCCCGCCGTGAGAGGGCGGTGTCCTAGGCCACTAGACGATGGGGACATCCGGGCCGGCGGGCCTTCTGATAGAGGATGCCGCGCCGGGGATCAAGTCCTGTCTGCTCCTGACCTGCCGGGCGGCAAGCCGCTGAAACGGCGAGCGGATTTCTCCTGGGCCGCGCGAACCGTCACGCCGCGGCGGCGACCAGCTTGGCGGCGGCGGCGATGAAGCGGTCGACGTCGGCGGGGTCGGTGTTGAAGGCGGTCACCAGGCGGATGGTGCCCGGCGCCGCGTCGGTCCAGTCGTAGAAGGCGAAGCCCGCCTTGCGGAGGCCGGCGACGACGTCGAGCGGGAGGCAGGGGAAGAGCTCGTTGGCTTCCACCGGATAGAGCAGCGAGACCTGCGGCAGGCGCTGCAGGCCCTGGGCCAGCCGCGCCGCCATCGCGTTGGCGTGACGCGCCAGCTTCAGCCAGCGGTCGTCGGCCAGATAGGCCTCGAGCTGGGCCGAGACGAAGCGCGCCTTCGAGAGCAGGTGCCCAGCCCGCTTGCGGCGGAAGACGAAGCTCTCCGCCAAACCTTCATCGAAGAACACCACCACCTCGGCGCCGAGGGCGCCGTTCTTGGTGGCGCCGAAGGAGAGCGCATCCACGCCGGCGCGCCAGGTGATGTCGGCGGGTGCCACACCGAGATGCGCCGCCGCGTTGGCGAAGCGGGCGCCGTCCATATGCACCTTCATCTTGCGGCCGCGCGCCACCTCGGCGAGGGCGACGATCTCCGCCGGCGTGTAGCAAGTGCCGGCCTCCGTCGCCTGGGTGAGGCTCAAGACGGCCGGCTGCACCCGGTGCGGATCGCCGGTGAGCGTCTTCTCCAGCAGGCCGCGCACCACCTGCGGCGTGAGCTTGCCGGCGGCGCCGGCCAAGGGGACGAGCTTTGCGCCGCCGGTGAACATCTCCGGCGCGCCGCATTCGTCGAGATGGATATGCGCCTCCTCATGGCAGAGGATCGCGCCATAGGGCGGCGTCATGACCGAGAGCGCCAGGGCATTGCACGCCGTGCCGGTCGCGACCGGGAAGGCGGTGACCTTGCGCTCGAAGATCTCGGTGAGTTTCTGCTCGACCTTCTCGGAATAGGGGTCGGCGCCGTAGGAGGAGGTCGTGCCCCGATTGGCGTCGATCACCGCCTGCAGGATCTCCGGCGCCGCGCCGGCCACGTTGTCGCTGCGAAAATCCATCGTCTCCCGCCTCTCGGAAAATCGGTAATCTCGGCGCCGATGACTCGCCCGCCGCACCCCTCCCCGCCTGGAATCCTGGCCGAATCCGATACCCTGGTCGAGATCGCGATCGCCGATGCGCAATCCGGCGAACGGCTCGACCGCGCCCTCGCCGCGGCCCGGCCGGAACTCTCGCGGAGCCGGCTCAAGGCCTTGATTGAACAGGGACATCTCAGGTTGCTGGGTCCCGCGGGAAGCGCGGCGACGATAGACGACCCGGCCTTGAGGGTCAAACCGGGCCAGGTCTTCGCCCTGACCCTGCCCGCAGCGGCGCCGGCCCAGCCGGTCGGCCAGGCGATGGACCTGAAGATCGCCTATGAGGACGACGACCTGATCGTGATCGACAAGCCGGCGGGCCTGGTGGTGCATCCGGCACCGGGCAATCCCGACCGGACGCTGGTCAACGCGCTCATCGCCCATTGCGGCGCGAGCCTGAGCGGCATCGGCGGCGAGCGCCGGCCGGGGATCGTCCACCGCATCGACAAGGACACCAGCGGCCTCATCGTCGCTGCGAAGAACGACGCCGCACACAAGGCGCTCTCCGAAGCCTTCGCCGCCCACGACATCGAGCGCGCCTATCTCTGCCTGGTCTGGGGCGTGCCGGCACCGCTCTCCGGCGAGATCACCGGCAATATCGGCCGGCACCCGGTCGATCGGAAACGGATGGCGGTGGTCACGAAAGGCGGCAAGCCCGCCGTCACGCGATACCGGGTCCTGAAGAGCTTCGGCCTCGGCGCGGCACTGGTGGAATGCCGGCTCTTGACCGGCCGCACCCACCAGATCCGGGTCCACATGGCGAAGATCGGCCATCCGCTGATCGGCGACCCGGTCTATGGCAAGCCGACCCCGGCCCGCCGGGCGCGGCTTGGCCCGGCCGCCCGGAAGGCGGCCGAGGCATTTCCCCGCCAAGCGCTCCATGCCGCCGTGCTCGGGTTTAGGCATCCCCGGACCGGCACGGCGCTCTCCTGGCGCTCCGAAATGCCGCCGGATCTCCAGGCGCTGGAACTCAGCCTGCAGGCCGCCGTTGGGTAATTGTCTTCTCCGATGAATGGCTTAGCGGGCCGGACGGCCGAACCGGGGCGTCATTCAACACCACCCCTTGAATTGCCCCAATGTTAACCTAAATTAACCCAAGTGGTTGACCCCTGTACTCAGGTATAATTGCCGGCAGCACTCCAGCCGGCCTTTATAAGGACAGGGCGACCGCAAGAAATCGCTCCGAGCTTCGTACCAGAGAAGACGAGGGCGTGCCGAGGCTAGTCGGCGACTGAAAGGACCGGGGACCACATGGCCACCACACTTCGAACCCTACCTGCCCTCAGCAGCGACAGCGGGCTGTCCCGCTATCTCTCCGAAATCCGGAAGTTCCCGATGCTGGAGCCGAACGAGGAATTCATGCTGGCCAAGCGTTGGCGCGAGCATGAGGACCCGGAGGCTGCGCATCGCATGGTCACCAGCCATCTGCGGCTCGTGGCGAAGATCGCCATGGGCTATCGCGGCTACGGCCTGCCGCTCTCCGAGATCATCTCGGAAGGCAACGTCGGCCTGATGCAGGCGGTGAAGCGCTTCGATCCGGACCGCGGGTTCCGCCTGGCGACCTACGCCATGTGGTGGATCCGCGCCGCGATTCAAGAATACATCCTGCATTCCTGGTCGCTGGTGAAGATCGGCACCACCGCCGCGCAGAAGAAGCTGTTCTTCAACCTCCGCAAGGTGAAGGGCCAGCTGAAGGCGATCGAGGAAGGCGACCTCGCCCCGGAGACGGTGAAGGAGATCGCCAACCGCCTCGACGTGACCGAAGGCGACGTTGTCGACATGAAC